>DASXBC010000001.1:0-4475 GCA_036406355.1 Solirubrobacterales bacterium
CAGCGGGGTTCCCGGGTTGATCAGGCCGAAGGGACCGTCCGCGTCGTTGGCGAGTTGGGTGACGAGAGTCGTGGAGTTGACGTCCTCCGGGCTCAGGAAGACCCTGGTGGGCTGCCCGTTGAGGAGAAGGAAAACCGACGGCGAGCAGAACTGCACCGTGTTCGTGACCGCGACCGAGAACTGCGCCTGCGCCGCGAGCGCCGAGACCCGGCCGCTCTGCGGGGTGAACGTCGTCGTTCCCGTGAGGGGCAACGGCGAGGTCGTGTTCGTGTTGAGCGACCCCTGCGGCCCGCCCGTGGCGGAACCCGTCACATCGGCGATGTCGCCGGCGATCACGCCCGCGGCGAGGTCGGCGGCCTGCACCGATCCGTCCCTGATCTTCGGGCTCGTCACCGCGTTCTTCGCGATGTCGGAGGCCTTCACGGCCTTCGGGGCGATGTTCTTGCTGTGCACCTTGTTCTTGCCGAGATGGAAGGCGGCGTAGACCGTGCCACCGCCGACCGCGAGAAACAGCGCGACCGTCGCGGCGACGTTTGCGTAGGTCAGTCTTGGACGCAGGTTCATCGCTTCTCCCAGCTCCGACCCTATTGGCCCCGAGCTCCCAGGGTCAACCTTGATCAACCCATGTTGGGCTGAGCCGACCGGATCTCTACACTCGGAGCAGGGCTCGGGTATGGGGCGGGTCCGCGCTGAGGTGGAACAGAAGACAGTCGAAGAGAGGGAACGAGTCGTCATCCGCTTCGCGGGTGACTCTGGCGATGGCATTCAGCTCTCCGGCAACCTGTTCGCCGCCGAGACCGCGCTGATCGGCAACGACCTCGTCACGCTGCCGAACTTCCCCGCCGAGATCCGCGCTCCGGCCGGCACCCTCGCCGGGGTCTCCGCCTTCCAGATCCACTTCGCCTCCCGCGAGATCCTCACGCCGGGCGGGCGCCCGAACGTGCTGGTCGCGATGAATCCGGCGGCGCTGAAGGCGAACCTGGCCGAGCTCGAGCCCGGCGGGATCGTGATCGCAAACGAGGACGGCTTCACCAAGGGCAACCTCGGCAAGGCGCACTACGACTCGAACCCGCTCGAGGACGATTCGCTCGACGGCTACCAGCTCTTCCGGGTGCCGATGACCTCGATGACGATCCGGGCGACCGAGGGCATCGACATCAGCTCTCGCGACGCCGCGCGCTCCAAGAACTTCTTCGCCCTCGGCCTGGTCTCGTGGATGTACGGACGGCCCACCGACTCGACGATCACCTGGATCGAGAAGAAGTTCGCCGAGGAGCCGATGATCCGGGACGCCAACCTCGCCGCGTTCCGCGCGGGCTTCAACTTCGGCGAGACCGCCGAGCTGCTGCAGGTGAGCTACCACGTCGAGGCCGCGCCGGCCGAGCCGGGCACCTACCGCGCCGTCAACGGCACCAACGCGACGGCCCTCGGCCTGATCGCCGCCAGCGTGCGCAGCGGCCTGCCTCTCTTCCTCGCCAGCTACCCGATCACGCCGGCCTCCGAGCTGCTCCACGAGCTCTCGCGGCAGAGCAAGTTCGGGGTGCGAACGGTCCAGGCCGAGGACGAGATCGCCGCCGCCAACATGGCCCTCGGTGCCGCCTTCGGCGGGCAGCTCGGCGTCACCGCCACCAGCGGGCCCGGGATGGACCTGAAGGCGGAGACGATCGGCCTGGCCGCAATGCTCGAGCTGCCGCTGCTCGTCGTCGACGTCCAGCGCGCCGGCCCCTCGACCGGGATGCCGACCAAGACCGAGCAGGCGGACCTGCTCACGGCGATGTACGGGCGGCACGGCGAGTCGCCGCTGCCGATCGTCGCGGCCTCGACTCCCGCCGACTGCTTCGAGGCGGCGCTGGAGGCCGCCCGCATCGCGATCACCTACCGCAGTCCGGTGATCCTGCTCTCGGACACCTTCCTCGCCAACTCCTCCGAGCCCTGGCGACTGCCCGACGTCTCAGGGCTCGCCGAGATCGATCCCGGCTTTGCGACGGAGTCCGACTCCGAGGCCTTCCAGCCCTACGCGCGCAATGCCCGCGGTGCCCGTCCCTGGGCGGTCCCCGGAACGCCCGGCCTGGCTCATGTGATTGGCGGCCTCGAGAAGGAGGACGTCACGGGACAGATCTCCTACGAGCCCGACAACCACGCCCGCATGACCGAGCTGCGCGCCGCGAAGGTGGCGGGGATCGCCAACGAGATCGAGGATCTGGTGCCGGATGACCCGGACGGCGCCGACCTGCTCGTCCTCGGCTGGGGCTCGACCTACGGCGCGATCACCGGCGCGGCACGCCGCATCCGCCGGCGCGGCGGCAGGGTCGCCTGCGCCCATCTGCGCCACCTCAACCCGATGCCGCGAAACACTGGCGAGCTCCTGGGTTCCTACAAGCGGGTGCTGATCCCGGAGACCAACACCGGCCAGCTCTGGCGGATCATCCGAGCCGAGTTCCTGATCGACGCCGAGCGCTACAACAAGGTCGAGGGCCTGCCGATCTTCGCGGAGGAGCTCGACGAGGTGATCACCTCCTACCTATGAGCGAGACGAACGGACACACCGGAAACGGCGGAGCGCCCGAGGCGGGCGACGGCGCCACGCTGACGCTGACCAAGAAGGACTTCGCCTCCGACCAGGAGACGCGCTGGTGCCCGGGCTGCGGCGACTACGCCATCCTCGCCACCGTCCAGCAGTTCCTGCCGGAGATGGGGATCCCGCCGGAGAAGATCGTCTTCGTGGCCGGGATCGGCTGCTCCGGCCGCTTCGCCTACTACATGTCCACCTACGGGGTGCACGGCATCCACGGCCGCGCCCCGGCGCTCGCCACGGGGCTCGCGGTCTCGCGCCCCGACCTCTCCGTCTGGGTCGTGACCGGGGACGGCGACTCGCTCTCGATCGGCGGCAACCACCTGATCCACGCGCTGCGGCGGAACGTGCCGATCAACATCCTCCTCTTCAACAACCAGATCTACGGCCTCACCAAGGGCCAGTACTCGCCGACCTCGGAGGAGGGGAAGGTCACCAAGTCGACGCCCTTCGGCTCCCAGGATCACCCCTTCAACCCGATCGCCCTGGCGCTGGGCGCGGACGCGAGCTTCGTCGCCCGCACCGTCGACACCGACCGGGGCCACGAGACCGAGGTCCTGCGCGCCGCCGCCGCTCACCGCGGGTCCTCCTTCGTCGAGATCTACCAGAACTGCAACGTCTTCAATGACGGCGCGTTCGACGCCGTTCGCGCCAAGGGCCGGGAGGCGAACCAGATCCGCCTGGTCGACGGCGAGCCCATCCGCTTCGGCGCCGAGGGCGAGCGCGGCGTCGTCCGCTCGCCGAGCGGGCGGCTCGAGATCGCCGACGTTGCCGACGTCGGCGAGGGCGCCCTGGTCGTCCACGAGGCCGACGATCCGAGCCTCGCCTATTCGCTCGCCCGCCTGGCCGACCGTCCCGTCGGCCCCACGCCGATCGGCGTGATCCGCTCGAGCGACCGGCCCATCTACGCCGAGGGCATGGGGGAGGAGCTCGCCGCCGCGCGCGAGGGCGTGGGCGACGACGACCTGGCCGGGCTGCTTCGCTCAGGCGACACCTGGACGATCGACTAGCCGGCTAAAGGCGCTTTTTCCGCGGCGTCGAAGCAGTTGGGCGATGCCGTCGCGCGTCTACGTCATCGAGCTCGCTCGCGAGGCCGGCCGTCGCCGCGACCCTCGCCTGCCCTGGGTCTACGTCGGCTCGAGCGCACGCGACCCGGAGAGGCGCTTCGAGCAGCACCGCAACGGCTACCGCTCGGCGCGCCTGGTGAAGCGCTTCGCCCTTCGGCTGCGGCCGGATCTCTACGAGGATCTGGGGGCGTTTCGCGGCTCGCGCCTCGCCCGGGACGCGGAGCTCGGGCGGGCGCGGGAGCTCGCCGACTGCGGCTTCGTCGCCCACTGCGACGGCACCTCCTACGGGCGGGACGTCGCGGACTGGAGCGAATGGGACGCGGAGCGGCTCGAGCCGGTGATCTCCCACCTCGACGCCGCCGCGCTCGACCTCGCCGACGCGGCCTTCAAATCGCTTCGGCCGGCAGAGGGGGCTCGCCTTCTGCACGGCGAGTACGGCTTCTGGGTCCGTGAGTACATCGATCAGGAGGACCCGCCCCCCGGCTATGGCCTCTTCCCGCACGTTCGCCTCGACGTGATCGAGGATCGCCTTGCGGAGATCTGGCCGGCCGAGACCGGGTCGATCCGACAAAAGGAGAGGAAATGAGACTTCCATTCACAAGCTGGAGCCGCCGCGAGCGCGTGCTGCTCGCCGTCTGCGCGACCTCGCTGGCGCTGTCGGCAGCGGCGGTGCTGGGGCTCGGCGAGGGGGTGAGCACGGCGGGCAAGCGCGATCTGATCACCTCGAAGGACATCGCCAAGAACACGATCACCTCCGCGGACGTGCGCAAGGGCGCCCTGAAGGCCTCCGACCTGGACATCTACATCAGCCCGTCGGCGATCGTGACCAACCAGGG
>DASXBC010000002.1:0-3976 GCA_036406355.1 Solirubrobacterales bacterium
CGTGGCGGGCATGCTGCGCCGACTCGGCCGCGGCGTCGACACCGACAGCTGGGCCTGGCTCGGCTCCCAGATGGGCCAGCAGCTCTTCTGGCCCCCCAACGTCTCCGGCTGGGACGACACCCGCTGGCTCGACACCTCGAGGATGCGGGCGCGGTGGAACATCGTCAACTACGCGCTCGACGGCACCTCGGTCGACGCCTGGGGATCCCCCTACAGCACCACAGAGACCGCCGACGAAGCGCTCGCCCGGGCGCTGGCCTCGTGGGGCGGCCCGACCCTGCGCGGGGAGCACCGCGCCGAGCTGCTCGACTTCGCCCGGCGGTCGGAGAAATTGGCGATCGCGCCCTGGCAGCAGGGCCCCTACCGGGCGATGCGCCAGAACGCCCTCCTCCAGCTGATCGGCATCAGCCCCGACGTGATCCTGCAATGACGGAGAGCCGAGTGCACAACTGCTGCAACAACTACACGCGCTCGCAGCTCCTGCGGTCGGCCGCCGCCGAGGCCGGAAAGGGCCTGCCGGCAATCGAGCCGGGGATGCCGGCGCCGGCCGGGACCGGGCTCTCGCGGCGCAACTTCCTCTCCTGGAGCGCCGGGCTCGCGCTGGCCGTCTACGGGGCCTCGAAGATCCCGCTGGCGGCGTTCGAAGAGGGAATCGCGCAGGCGGCCCAGGGCGACCGGATCCTCGTCTCGGTCTTCTTCGACGGCGGCATCGACTCGATGAGCGTGCTGGCCCCGGTCGGCGACCCGCGCTACTCGCAGCTGCGCCCCAACCTCGCGCTTTCGCCGGAAGCCGGGACCGAATTCACGGAGGACCCGAGCCTCCGCTGGCACCCGGCCGCCGAGGGCCTCGCGACCCTCCACGGCGAGGGCAAGGTCAGCGCCTTTCCGGCGATCGGGTACGACCATCCCGATCAGTCGCACTTCACCTCGCGCCACTACTACGAGATCGGCGAGCTCGAGATCGGGTTCCGCACCGGCTGGCTCGGCCGCTACCTCGACCTGGTCGGCGCCGACGACAACCCGCTCCAGGGGCTCTCGATGGACGGCCGCCTCTCGCCGATGATCGCGACCGCCGACAAGCCCGTCGCCGCGATCGACAGCGTCGACGGCTACGACCTCTGGTCCGCGGTCGGCGAACCGGTCTCGACCGAGATGTTCAAGAGCTTCGCCAAGTTCGGCTCGCTGCCGGTCGACTCGCCCGGGCTCGGCCAGGTGCGGCGGGCGACGACCCAGACCGAGAAGCTGCGCCAGGACCTCGGCGGCGTCGGTGAATTCTCCAGCCCGGTCACCTATCCAGACACCGACTTCGCCCACAAGCTGGCGGGGCTCGCCGCTTACATCGCGCTCGGGCTGCCGCTCAACGTGGTGACGATCAGCGCCGTCGGCGGCTACGACACCCACGCCGACGAGGCCGCCGACCTCGACCGCAACCTGCGCGAAACCTGCGAGGGACTGCTCGCGTTCCAGCGCGACCTCGAAGCGCGCGGCCTCGCCGACCGGGTCCTGGTCGAGATGTGGAGCGAGTTCGGCCGCCGGCCCGAGGAGAACGGCTCGGCCGGCACCGACCACGGTGCCGCCGGCTGCGCCTTCGTCGTCGGGTCGCAGGCGAAGGGCGAAATGGTCGGCGAGTTCCCCGGCCTGGCGACCCTCGACGCCCAGGACAATCTCCGCTCCACCAGCGACTTCCGGGGAATGTACTGCTCGCTGCTCGAGCAGTGGCTCGGCCAGGACGCGGCCGCGATCATCCCCGGCGCCTCCGGGTTCGCACGGCCGGCGCTGGTGAAGGCGTGAGGCGGGCCTCGGTCGCGATCGGCGCGCTGGCGCTGGCGGCGCTGATCGTGGCACCGGTCCCCGGCGCGGCCAGCCGCGAAGACGCCGCGCACTCCGCCGGGTGCACCTGGAAGCGGCACTCGAAGCGGATCGTCAGGCATGTCCGGCGCCACGGCAGGGTTCGCCGAGTGGTGCGGGTCAAGCACTGGTGGACGTGCGTTCGGCTTCCGGCGCCCCCCGGCCTCGGCGGCGGCGCGCCGACGGCGCCCGGGGCCGGCCAGTCGCCGAGCGAAGAAGGCCCGACGGTCGGCCGCCTCGGCGTCAAGGCCTCCGAGTACGAATTCGTCCTCTCGCGCCCGAGCCTGAAGGCGGGGGAAGCGATAGTCGAGCTCGACAACCAGGGGGAAGACGCACACAACCTGAACCTCCAGCTGGCCGACGGCGAAGGGCCCGAATACCACGTCGGCGAAGTCGGCTCCCAGAAACGGACCAGCCAGCGCTTCACCCTGCCGGCCGGCACCTACCGGCTCTGGTGCAGCATCCCCGGCCACGAAGAACTGGGGATGAAGGCGACGCTGACGGTCACCCCCTGAGCTCAGCGAAGCGCGCCGGCCTCGCAGGTTTCGGAGCGCCCCCAGCCGGGCAGCCCGTCGCAGTGGTCGTAGCCCTCGCCGCCGTAGAGGCGGTCCGGGCTCGGCCCGCCGAACAGGCGGTCGTCGCCGCCTTCGCCGTGGCAGCCGTCCTCACCGGCTCCCATCCGGCAGACATCGTCGCCGGGGCCGCCCCAGCAACCGTCGCTGCCGGCGCCGGTATGGCAGTAGTCGTTCCCGGCGCCCCCGACGCAGTCGCTGTTCTTGTTGCCGGTGATGCAGATGTCCCGACCCGGTCCTCCGACGCAGCGGTTGCGCCGCGAGCCTTCCGAGTAGCAGGTGTCGGGCTCGCCGTTGCCGATGAACTTGTCGGAGCCGGCCCCGAGATAGGCGGTGAGCGGCACCGGCATCCTGTTCAGCACCCGGACGAGGTCACCGGAGGGACCCATCCGAACGACGATCGAGCCGACGTCGCGCAGCGGGCAGGAGGCCGCCATCCGGTATCGGGTGAAGTGGCAGCCGCGGGGGCGGGCCCGCGCCATGAAGCCCTCGACCACCAGCCTCTTGCCCCTGACCTGGAGTTCGAGGGTCGAGCCGGAGTTGGCGCCGTGGACGACGATCTGGCTCTCCGGGACCGCATTTCCGCCACCCAGCACGAGGACGAGCGCGAGTGCGCACGCCATCGCCGCGGCGGCTCGGCTCGCAAACCCTGTCGACTCCCTACCGAAAATTATAGAACGAGACTATTTGATCTTTTGTCCGGATGCGCGGCGGATTTGAGCCGACGCACCTACTGCCATCAACCCGAACGTCTGCCGGAGCCCTCTTGGAATCACACTGTTTTCTTGCGGGAGTCCGGCAGATTGCAGGGAAGTTGTCGCTGCGATTTGGCAATGGGAAAATAGCGGCTTGCATTTGGAGACTTGATCCTCTACGCTAGCGCCGCTCGCCTGGGAGGCGGGCAGGGAAGCGACTACAGGTACAGGGACTCTCGCGCCGGTTCTTCGGGGCAGGGTGGAGTTTCGAGCAGGGAAGGAGAGCATGGGGTGAGAGCCGCGAAGGCAGCGTCCGCGATGTCGACCGTGTGCGTGCGGAGTCGCGCGTCCGTGGCGGCCATCCTTGCGCTGGCGGCCTGCGCCGCGATCGCCGCCCTCCCGTCGACCGCCCTGGCCGTCAGTGGCGGCTGGATCTCCAGCGGCAACTTCGGATCGTTCGGCACCGGCTCCGGTCAGCTCCAGGCCGACTATTTTGGGACCGGCGGCGGAGCCGCGGTCGACGAATCGACCGGCGATGTCTACGTCACGGACACCGGCAACGCTCGGGTCGAGAAGTTCGACGCTTCCGGCAATTTCCTCGCCGCCTGGGGTTTCGGTGTCGCTGACGGCAGCAACGCGTACCAGATCTGCACCGCCCCGAGCGGCTGTCAGGCCGGCCTTCCCGGCACCGCCCCGGGCCAGTTCAGCGACCCCTCCGGGATCGCCGTCGACAACTCCAACGGCCCGAACGCCGGAGACGTCTACGTGGTCGACGGCAACAACCCCAACGGCGCCGGGCAGAACGACAGGATCACGAAGTTCAGCTCGAGCGGCGCCTATCTCTCCCAGCTCGACGCCTCG
>DASXBC010000003.1:0-5607 GCA_036406355.1 Solirubrobacterales bacterium
GAAGTCGCCCCAGCTGCGGTGGTTCGGCAGCAGGCCGACGTGGAGCATGTCCGGGTTGGTGAGGACGAGGTTGTTGCGGCGGCGGATCGCGGGTCGCTCCTCGCGCGGGGTGTCGCCGTCGTAGATCGCCTCGCGCAGCCCGGGCGGGCGCAGCTCCGCGAGCTTCCGCGCCTGATCCTGGGCGAGCGCCTTGGTCGGGTAGAGATAGAGCGCGCGGCGCTTGGGATCGCGGGCGATCCCGTCGAGGACGGGGAGGTTGAAGGCGAGGCTCTTGCCCGAAGCGGTACCGCTTGTGATCACCAGGTTCGAGGAGACGGCCGCCTCGAGCGCCCCGGCCTGGTGCGAGTAGAGGCGGTCGATGCCGGTTCGGCCGAGCGCTTCGACCAGGCCCGGGTCGAGCGAGCCCGGCATCGCCACCGTCCTCGACGGGCTCTCCGGCTCGTCGCTCTCGGCGACGATCCGGCCGTCGCGGCGGGCGGGGTCGATCGCGATCGCCCACGGCGTCTCCAGCAGGCTCCGGGATGGCGTCATGCCGGAGCACCATCCCGAATCGCCGCTGCGACCCTGAGCGCCTGCAGCGAGGAGCGGTCGTGGATGCGGAGGATGTCGGCGCCGGCGCGGACCGCGAGGGCGACCGCGGCGACCGTCCCCCACTCGCGATCGGACGCCGGCAGGCGGCCCTCCCAGGAGCCGGCGAGGACGGCGCCGATGAAGTCCTTGCGCGAGAGCGAGACGTAGATCGGCAGCCCGAGCTCGCCGAGCTCGCCGAGACGGCGCAGGATCTCGAGGTCCTGCTCGGTGTTGAGGTCGAAGTCGATGCCGGGATCGATCGCGATCTGCTCCTCGCCGACGCCAAGGGCGAGGGCGCGCTCGACTCGCCCCCCGAACCAGTCCTTGAGATGGTCGACCACGTCGCCGTACCGCCGCGCCTCGCGATCCTCCCGCGGCGGCCCCTCGATGTGCATCAGGACGTAGCCGCAGCCGCTCGCGGCGACGAGCTCGAACATCTCATCCGAGCCGCCGGAGATGTCGTTGACCGCGACCGCCCCCGCAGCGAGCGCCCGCCCCGCCACATCCACCGAGAAGGTGTCGGCGGAGATCGGGACGCCGGCCCCCGCCAGCCCCTCGATCGCCGGCACCAGCGCCGCCGCCTCGTCCTCGGCCGCCACCGGAGGGCCGCTCCGCGCCGCCACCGCGCCGACGTCGAGCATGTCGAACCCCGCCTCGACCAGCGCCATCCCGTCGGCGACCGCCTGCTCCGGCGTACCGCTCCGCGCCCCCTCGAACATCGAGTCGGCCGTGACGTTGACGATCCCCGCCGCAAGCGGCCGGGCGAGGTCGAGCTTCACCCCGGCGAGACTCCAACGCTCCATGCAGCGAGCTTATGGGGAAGCGCTCAGCGGCCGGGCGAACGGACGAGGTGCTGCGGCGCGAGGATCAAGCCCCAGGCCGCATGGACGAATTCGACCGTGATGGGGAACCTCAGCCTGCCGCGATGTCGGCTGTCGCGGCGCAGCGGCCGAAGTGTCCCGGGGGGCAGCCCGAGTCGCACTTCGCGGGCCCTGCCGAAGTCGGAGAGGTTGAGGCTGAGGTTCGGATGCTTCTTGCCGTGCCATCGATAGACCCTCAATTTGGGGTGACGACCAGGGACGCCGATCGCGACCGCACGCGCCCTGCGTGCGACCCTGCGGGTAAATCTGAGCCCGCGCGGGAGGGTCAGGGTGAGGCCGTTGATCGCGGCCCAATCGAGATTCGGCCTCACGGTCAGCGAGACGGACGGATGACGGCCGCGAAGGCCGCGGGTGCGCAGCGTCACCAACGCCGAGGGGGTGCACCGGGCCCGGCGCAACTCCGCCTGATCTTCTCCGGTGCAGGGGAACTGGGGCAGCGCCAGGCCGCCATCCCCGAAACTCGGGTCGTAGCTGCCGTTCTGGTTCAGACGAGCGACAAACGGTTCCCGGCCCGCAAGCGAGCCGTTGACGAGAATCCTGCCGTCGGGGAGCACGTTCACCTCTTCGACGGTTCCGACGAGGATGCTCCCGTCCGGCCTCGACATGTGGAGGAGGCCGCCACTGCCGAACGTCGGCTCGAGACTGCCGTCGGAATCGAATCGGGCGACCAGGGGCTGCGGGCAGTCCGTGCAATGGGGGGAGAGATCTCTCTGAATCGGGACCCAGGTCGACCACTGCTCGGTCCCACCGCCGATGACGGCGCCGCCATCCGCGGTCGGCGCGACGTCTTCGGCCCAGCTGCGTGGGCCGCCTTCGGCGTTCGCGGCCGGCCCGAGGACGGGCGGAGCGGCGAAGCCGCCGCTGCCGAAGCTCGAATCCGCGACTCCGTCCGAGGAGAAGCGGGCGAGGAGGACGGTGTCGGCCGCCATGCCGGCGGCCAACAGCTTGTCGCCGTCCCTGGCCAGGCCGCTGAACGCCGCGGCGTGTTCGTAGGGTGCCGAATCGGGGCGGACCAGGCCGGCGCCTTCGCCGAACGTCGGGTCGTAGGGGAGCCCCGATGGTCCCGGGAATCGCGCCAGGAGCGGTCTGTTCACAAAGTTCGGCGCTTCGTAGTCGTAAGACCGGCCGGCCCCGATCAGACGGCCGTCGGGCTCTTCCTGAAGAGCCTCGAGCGCACTCGAGGAACCCCCCCACTTGGATGGCTGGGGCACAGCGCCGATCGGCGTAACCGACTTTCCCTGGGGGCCATAGCCCCTTACCCAGGCTTCGTAGCTGGCACCGCCCCGATCGTGGTTCCCCGAGGCGACGATGGTGCCATCCGGTTGGACGAGCAGATCGGAGGGTCCTTCGCCACTGAAGGTGGTGTGGGCTGTGCTCGGTTCGTCATGGCCGCCCAGGCCCCCGACCCCGAATGACTGATCATCGGCGCCGTCGGGCAGATAGCGCGCGACCGACCCGCCGACTGCGGCCCCGACGATCTTGCCGTCAGGCTGAATCGCGAGTGCCCCGAAGCTCGGAAGCCGGCGGTCGATCGAGAATCCGTTGTCGGCGAATCCGGTGTCGACGCTGCCGTCGGCGTTCAATCTCGTCAGCGCTCCGGCTTCGGGCCAGATCCTCCCCGCGAGGACGAGCTTGCCATCGGGCTGGATCGCGAGAGTGTCGGCGGCCGCCCGGGGCGCGATCCAACCGAGGGTCAGGAGCCCCACCAGTAGCGAAGCGTGGAAACCCCGCATGCCTCCCCGCAGCGTCATCGTCGTCCCATAAACAGTCCGGTCAGGGCCGAGTTGCTCAGCCGATTGTGATCGCTACGGTAACACCGCCCTTGGCGCTCAGATGCGTCTACACCGACCTCGACGGGACCCTGCTCGGGAAGGGGAGCTCGCTGTTCCACGACTCGGAGGGAACCTTCACCCTTGCCCAGTCGCGCGGGCTCGAGGCCTGCCACCGGGCGGGCGTCGAGGTCGTGATCATGTCCGGCCGGCGAGAGGCCCAGGTTCACGAGGCGGCGCGGCTGATGGGTCAGTCCTCCTACATCTACGAGGCCGGCTGCGCGTTCGCGATCGACGGTGAGACGACGCTGCTGACCGGCGAGATGGTGCCCGACGAGGACGGGACGGTCTACGAGAAGATCGAGCAGCGGGGCATCCCGAAGATGCTGTTCGAGCACTACGAGGGGCGGCTCGAGTACCACGCCCCCTGGCATCACGGCCGCGTCCTCTCCCACCTCTTCCGCGGCAAGGTCGACGTCGAGGACGCCAACCGGCTGCTCGCCGCCGAGGGCCACGACGACCTGCGGCTGCTCGACAACGGCGCGATCGGCAGCGAGATGCCGACGGTCGACGGGCCGACCCACGCCTACCACCTCGTCCCGACCATGGTCAGCAAGGCCAACGCCGTCGCCGCCCACGCCCGCGCGCGAGGCTACGAGCCGGCCGAGTGCATCGCCGTCGGCGACTCCGTCGAGGACCTCGAGGTCGCGGCGGCGGTCGGCCGCTTCTTCGTCGTCGCCAACGGCCCCGAGCGCGACCCGGGGCTGCGGGCGGCGCTGGGCGGCTGGGACAACGCGACCGTGACCGAGGGAGCGATGGGCGACGGCTTCTACGAGGCGGTCGTCTCGACCCTGGTCGGCAGAGGCTGAGCAGCCACTAGTATCGGCAGCCGAACGAGCCGGGAAGGAGATGTCTTGTCGCAGGACCAGGCGACGGTCGCCGAGCAGGAGTACCTCGAGATCATGTTCTGGCTGGAGGAGGCCGGGCTGCCGATGACGGGCGCCAACATCGCCCGCGCGATGCAGCTCTCGCCGCCGACCGTCCACGAGATGATCGGCCGCCTCGTCGATGACGGCTACGTCGAGCGCGAGGCGGACAAATCGCTCGTCTTCACCGACTCGGGTCGCGAGCACGCCAGCTACATCGTCCGCCGCCACCGGATGATCGAGCGCTTCCTGACCGACGTCCTCGGGATCCCCTGGGACGAGGTCCACGAGGAGGCGGAGCGGATCGAGCACGCGATGTCGCCGGTGCTCGAGGAGCGCATGCGGGCGGCGATCGGCGACGCGACGACCTGCCCGCACGGCCACCCGATCGTCGAGGGAGCGCGTGAGCGGGGCGCGCTGCTGGCCGACGTCGAGCCCGGCGCCCGGATCCACATCCTGCGCTTCGAGAACGAGGCCGAGGAGCTCCTCCACTACCTGAAGGCGGCCGGGCTCGAGCCCGGGCTGGAGGGGACGGTCGAGAGCTCCGACGCCGACTCGGTCAGAATCGCCTCCGACGAAGGCGGCCACGAGGTCTCGCGCAGCGTCGCCGAGACGGTCTCGGTCCGCGCCGACCCCGCGCCGCCACCGCGGGCGGCGATTCCCGAGCAGCTGGTCCTCTCCTCGGACCGCTACGGGCGCTAGTTAAGCGGCGGCGGTTGCGCGGACCCGCTCGAGCGCGGTCGCGATTCGCGAGACGCCCTCCGGGATCTGCTCCGGCGGAACGCTCGCAAACGAGAGGCGGAGGCTGTTCTCGCCGCCCTCGATCATGAAGTCGGGCCCGGCGACGAACGCCACGTCCTCGGCCTTCGCCTCGGCGAGCAGCGTCCTCGTGTCGGCGCCCTCGGCGAGGTCGAGCCAGAGGAAATAGCCGCCGCCGGGGACGACGAACTCGGCCTCGGGAATCTGCTCGCGCAGGGCGGTGACCAGCGCGTCGCGTCGCGCCTGCAGGGCTCCCTTGACGAAGGCGATGTTGCTGTCGAGGCCGCCCGAGCGGCAGAGCTCGAGGACGATCGACTCGGCCAGCATGTTGGGGGAGATGTAGGTCTCGTTCGCCCGCTTGGCGAGCTTCGCGACCTCGCCCGCCGGCCCCGCCAGATACCCGACCCGGACCCCGGGGCTGACAGTCTTCGAGAAGGAGGAGGCGAAGATCACCCGCTCGGCGCGGTCGATCTCGAGCATCGTCTCCAGCGGGTCGCCCTCGAACGGCAGCTCGCGGTAGGGGTCGTCCTCGAAGATCCAGAACTCGTGCTCCGCCGCGAGCTCGACCAGGCGCACCCGCTTCTCGGCCGAGAGGGTGCAGCCGGCCGGGTTGTGGAAGTTGGGGATCACGTGCGCAAGCTTCAGCGGCCCCTGCTCGAGGGCGGCGAGAACAGCCTCCGCCTCTCGTTTGCGAGCGTTCCG
>DASXBC010000004.1:0-8777 GCA_036406355.1 Solirubrobacterales bacterium
CCTCGACCTCGTAGAGATTCTCCCGTGCCGCACTCATCGCAACTCCTCGCGCTTCGCTCGCGGCGCGAAGATACAGATTGCGACGCTTGCTCGCTCCGCACTCATCTCCCCTCCAATCCTATGAGATCGGCGAGTTGCCGATCGGTCTCGGCCTCGACGTCCAGCGGCTCTTCGCCGCGCCTGGCGCGGCGTTCGTTGCGGGCGATCACGAGCGCGCGGACCTCGGCCCGGAGCTCGTCGTCGTGGCCGCCGCCGGATTCCTCGGCGTCGAGGTCGAGCAACCTGGCGACCTCGGCCTCGACGTCGATCTCGCCGGCCTCACCCCGCTGCCGTCGACGGTATGCCTTCGCCTCGAGCATCTGGCGCGCCTCGGTTTCCTGCATGGCCCGGTCGACCTCCGCCGGCTCCTCGCGAGGGGTCGGGGGCGGGGCCTGTTCGATCGAGAAGCGTCCGCCGCCGATGCCCCTCCAGGCAGGACCCGCGCGGGCGAAGCTGACCGCCGCGATCGGCAGCACGACGAGGGTGATCAGGACAATCGCGGTGCCGCTGGAGATCGCGATCGCAGCCATCGCCTCAGCTTAGGCGCCTCACGGCTGGAGCGGCCATTCGCTACTCTTCGCGTTGGTTGACTGACCAGTCAATCGGGCACTACTCCCACCGACACGAAGGAGCTTCGAGCAGTGGTTGACTTCACCCTGACCGACGAGCAGAAGGACCTGCGCGAGCTGGCGCACAATTTCGCCGAGAAAGAGATCCGCAAGGTCGCGTGGGAGTACGACAAGGACGGCACCTGGCCCCAGGAGATCATCAACAAGGCCTGGGAGGTCGGGTTGATGAACACCCACATCCCCGAGGCCTATGGCGGCCCCGGGCTCGACTACCTCTCAGGCTGCATCATCGAGGAGGAGATGGGGTGGGGCTGCTCCGGCATCGGCACCTCGCTGATGGCCAACGGCCTCGCCTCGGCGCCGATCACGCTCGGCGGCTCCGAGGAGACGAAGAAGAAGTACCTCGGGATGCTGTCTGAGGAGCCGAAGCTGGCCTCGTTCTGCCTCACCGAGCCCGACGCCGGCTCCGACGTCTCCGGGATGAAGACCCGCGCCGTCAAGAAGGGCGACAAGTACGTCATCTCCGGCTCCAAGTGCTTCATCACCAACGGCACCTACGCCGACTACTTCACCGTCTACGCGAAGACCGATCCCGAGGGCGGCCACCGCGGGATCAGCGCCTTCGTCGTCGAGGCCGACCTCCCCGGGGTCAGCGTCGACAAGAAGGAGGACAAGATGGGCCAGCGGGCGTCGAACACCGCGACCATCTCCTTCGACGAAGTCGAGGTCCCGGCCGAGAACCTCCTCGGCGAGGAAAACAAGGGCTTCAAGCTGGCGATGATGACCCTCGACCGGACCCGCCCCGGGGTCTCGGCGATGGCGGTCGGCATCGGCCGCGCGGCGACCGAGTTCGCCACCGAGTACTCCAAAGAACGGGTCCAGTTCGGCGTCCCGATCGCGATGCACCAGGCGATCCAGTTCATGATCGCCGATATGGCGACCAAGGTCGAGGCGGCGAGGCTGCTCGTCTGGGAGTCCGCGGTCCAGCTCGACCAGGGCCTGCGCAACAGCAAGGTCTCCTCGATGGCGAAGCGCTTCGCAGCCGACTCGGCGATGGAGATCTGCGTCGATGCCGTCCAGGTCTACGGCGGCTACGGGTTCATCAAGGAGTACCCGGTCGAGAAACTGATGCGCGACGCGAAGATCATGCAGCTCTACGAGGGAACGAGCCAGATCCAGCGGCTCGTGATCGCCAAAGAAGTGCTGCTGCCGCGCCAGGCCGATGAGCCGACCCCGGAGGCCGAAGCGATGGCCGCGAAGGACTCCGAGGAGAGCCAGGCCGAGCAGGCGGCCGCCACCGTCTGAGACGGAGGCGGTTGCGCCGCCTCGATCCGGCCGCGTAGGATCGAGGGCGATGGAGTCCGGGCGCGGCCAGATCGACATCGGCGGAGTTCTCTCCGAGACGTTCTCGATCTACGGCCAGAACTTCGGCGCACTGATCGGCGGTGCGCTGGCGGTCTTCGTGATCGTCGGCATCGCGTCCGGCCTGCTCGAGAACTCGGGGGGGCTGATCCTCGGAACGCTGGCCCTGATCGTCGAGCTGATCGGGCGGGCGATCTTCGTCGGCTTCGTCGTCAAGCTGGTCGAGGACGTCCGCGACGGCAGGCGCGATCACTCGGTCGGCGATCTCTTCTCGTCGGCCTCCGACGCGATCGCCCCCCTGATCGGGTTCGGGATCCTGTTCGGGATCGGCGTCGGGATCGGATTCCTGCTCTTCATCATCCCCGGGCTCTTCCTGCTGACGATGTGGTCGGTCGGCGCTCCGGCGATCGTCATCGAGAAGGAGGGGCCGATCGGCGCATTCGGCCGCAGCTGGAAACTCGTCTGGGGTGACGGCTGGAGGGTCTTCGGCGTCCTTCTCGTCGTCTTCATCATCGTTCTCGCCGCGTCGGTCATCCTCGGCGCGATCGCCGGCGGGATCGGCGGCGGAGTGGCAACGCTGATCGCCGCGATCATCGCCGGCGTCCTCACCACGCCGGTCTACGCGATCGCCGTCAGCGTTCTCTTCTTCGAGCTCGGCGGCGGCAGGCGCGGCGCCCCCGCCGAGGCGCCCGCGGCGCCGGCCCCGCCGGCGCCCTAGTCATGGGCGTCAGCGAGAGGACCGCCGCGGGCAGGGAGGCACGCGCCCGGGTCCCGCGCTCCGCCCACGCCGGGTGGGAGCCAGCGGCGGACAGAGCGGACCCCCTCGCGATTCTCGAGGAGCAGGCGGCGACAAGGGTTCCGCAGCTGCTGCCGATCCGCAACGCGCGGATGGCGGTCTCGCCCTTCACCTTCTACCGCGGCGCCGCGGCGGTGATGGCGGCCGACCTCGCCGGGACCCCTGTCTCCGGGCTGGAGGTCCAGATGTGCGGCGACGCCCACCTCTCGAACTTCGGCGTCTTCGCCGCTCCCGATCGGCGCCTGATCTTCGACCTCAACGACTTCGACGAGACGCTGCCGGGGCCGTGGGAGTGGGACGTCAAGCGGCTCGCGGCGAGCTTCGAGATCGCCGCCCGCGACAACGGCTTCAGGCGCAAGGACCGGCGGTCGGTCGTCGAGACGGTCGGCCGTACCTATCGGGAGTCGATCCGCGAGTTCGCGAAGATGCGGAATCTCGAGATCTGGTACGCGAGGCTCGACGCCGAGGTAGCGCTCGAATCGCTTCGGTCCGAGCGCGGGAAGTCGGTGCGGAAGGTCGAGAAGGCGGCGGCGAAGGCGCGGTCGAAAGACAGCCTGCGCGCGCTCGATCGCCTCACCGAAAGGATCGATGGCGAGCTGCGGATCGCGAGCAGGCCGCCGCTGCTGGTCCCGATCGAGGAGCTCGCCGGCGAATTCCCCGATTTCGACCCCGAGGAGGCGGTCCAGACCGTCCTGCGGGAGTACACGGGGTCGATCAAGGGCGATCGCCGCCACCTACTCTCCGAGTACCGCTACCGCCATCTCGCCCACAAGGTCGTCGGCGTCGGCAGCGTCGGGACCCGGGCCTGGGTGGTGCTGCTGACCGGACGCGACGACTCCGACCCGCTCTTCCTGCAGGCGAAGGAAGCGCAGGCCTCGGTCTTCGAGCCCCACGCCGGCAGCAGCCGTTTCCGCAATCACGGCCGCCGCGTCGTCGAGGGCCAGTGGCTGATGCAGGCGGCGAGCGACAGCTTCCTCGGCTGGTGCGCCGGGGTCGAAGCCGACGGCCAGCCGCGCGACTACTACGTGCGCCAGCTCTGGGACCAGAAGGGCTCGGGCGACATCGAGTCGATGCGCCCGCGGGCGCTCGGCATATACGCCCAGGCATGTGGGTGGACCCTGGCCCGGGCCCATGCCCGCTCCGGCGACCCCGTGGCGATCGGCGCCTACCTCGGCTCCGGCACCGCATTCGACGACGCGATCGCCGATTTCTCCGACGCCTACGCCGACCAGAACGAGCGCGACCACGCCACGCTTCTCGAGGCGATCGAGTCCGGCCGGCTCGAGGCCGTCGACGCCTAACGACCCGCGGACCGGTCCAACCCTGAAAGCCCCCTCCGCGCCCCGCCCCGCCCCGTCCCTTCCCTTCCCGCCCCGCCCCGTCCCTTCCCGCTCCCCTCCCCTGCGTGATCGCCATTTGAGGCGGGCTGGGTGCAAAACGACGATCACGCAGAGGGAGAGAATCGGCCTGATCGCCATTTGAGGCGCGCTGGGTGCAAAACGACGATCACGCAGGGGGAGAGAATCGGCCTGATCGCCATTTGAGGACGAAATGGGTCCAAAAGGGCGATCACGCGGGGAGCAGGGTCGGGACCTCGCTGCGTTGGCGGCCCGCCAGCACGGAGTCGTATCGATTCGACAGCTCGTCGGGCCCCTCGGCTACTCGCGTCGAGCGGTTGCGCGCCGGGTGGAGGCCGGCGCGCTGCATCGCCTTCATCAGGGGGTCTTCGCCGTCGGCCACACAAACGTCACCCACCATGGGCGGTGTCTCGCGGCCGTGCTCGCCTCCGGGCCCGATGCGCTGCTCAGCCATCGATCGGCGGGATGGCTGTGGGGACTGATGCGAGGCTCCCCCGCTCCATATGAGGTTACGGCGCCGATACCGCGGCGCCGGAGGCCCGCCGTGGTCACCCACTATGCGCGGGGCCTCGAGCCCCCGGACCGGGCACTGGAGGATGGGATCCCGCTCACGGCGGTCCCGCGGACCCTTCTCGACCTCGCCGCTCGGCTGCACCCTCACCGGCTCGACCGCTGCATCGAGCGCGCCGAGGAGCTCGGGATGTTCGACTCGCGGTCGGTCGGGTCGCTGCTGGCGAGGACTCGCGGCCATCCGGGCAACGGGCGCCTGCGCCGCGCCCTCGGCGCCTATCGCGAGCCGGCCTTCTCGCGCTCGGAGTTGGAGCGACGGTTGGTCGAGAAGCTCCGTGAGGCGGGGGTGGCTGCGCCGTCGACTGGCTTCAACGTTCTGGGCTTCGAGCTCGATCTCTACTGGGCCGAGGAGCGTCTCGCGGTCGAAATCGACACATTCGAGACTCACGGGACGCACGCCGCCTTCGAGCGCGATCGCGAACGGGACTCGGCCCTGCGGGCTGCCGGGGTCGAGGTGGAAAGGGTCACCGGTCTGCGGCTCGAGCGCGAACCCCGCGAGGTGGTTCGACGGATCGCGCGCCTCCTTGCCAAGCGCCGTGACGCGCCGGGAGCCGGCTAGGCCGGTGCCTTGGCGCGGGCTGCCTTCTGGCGCCGGACTTTGTCCAGTTCGAGCTTTCGCAGGCGAACCGAGGCGGGAGTGATTTCGAGGCACTCGTCGTCGCGGAGGAACTCGAGCGCCGCTTCCAACGAGAGTTTTTTCGGCGGCGAGAGACGAACCAGGACGTCGGCGCTCGCGGCCCGCATGTTGGTCTGCTGCTTCTCCTTGATCGCGTTGACGTCGAGGTCGTCGGCGCGGCTGTTCTCGCCGACGATCATTCCCTCGTAGACCTCCTCGCCGGGACCGACGAATAGGCTGCCGCGGTCCTGGAGGCTGAGCAGCGCGTAGCTCGCGCTCGAGCCGCGGCGGTCAGCCACCAGCGACCCGGTCGGGCGGGTCCGCAGGTCGCCGGCCCAGGGCTCCCAGCGGTCGAAGACGTGATGGAGGATCCCCGAGCCGCGGGTCTCGGTAAGGAACTCGGTTCGCAATCCGATCAGCCCGCGCGCCGGGATCAGATAGTCCATCCGCACCCAGCCGGTGGCGTGGTTCGTCATGTGGTCGAGCCGGCCCTTGCGGCCGGCGAGCAGCTGGGTGACGGACCCGACGTGCTCCTCGGGGACGTCGATCGCGAGGCGCTCGACCGGCTCGTGGACCCTGCCTTCGACCTCGCGGGTGATGACCCGAGGCTGGCCGGCGGTCAGCTCGAATCCTTCGCGGCGCATCATCTCCAGCAGGACGACCAGCTGCAGCTCACCCCGGCCCTGGACCTCCCAGGCGTCGGGCCGTTCGGTGTCGTTGACCCGGATCGAGACATTGCCGACGAGCTCGGCGTCGAGCCGGGAGCGGATCTGGCGCGCGGTGAGCTTGTCGCCCTCCAACCCGGCCAGCGGCGAGGTGTTGATCCCAACCACGATCGAGAGCGACGGCTCGTCGACGGTGATCACCGGCAGCGGCCGCGGGTCGTCGGGATCGGCGAGCGTCTCGCCGATCGTCACCTCGGCGAGGCCGGCGACGGCGATGATCTCGCCCGGCCCGGCCTCATCGGCGGCGACCCGGTCGAGCGCGTCGGTGACGTAGAGCTCGGTGATCGAGGCGCGCTCGATGCTGCCGTCGGCCCGGCACCACGCGATCTGCTGGCCGTTGCGGACGGTTCCGTTACGGACCCGGCAGAGCGCGAGCCTGCCGACATAGGGGTCGGCGTCGAGGTTCGTCACATGGGCCTGGAAGGGATGGTCGGGGTCGTATTCCGGAGCCGGTATCCGCTCCAGCATCAGGTCGAGCAGGGGGGAGAGGTCGGTGCCCTCGACCCCCTCCTCGAGCGAGGCCCAACCCGCTTTCGCGTTCGTGTAGACGATCGGGAAGTCGATCTGCTCGGAGTCGGCATCGAGCTCGATGAAGAGCTCGTAGACCTCCTCGACGACCTCGTCGATCCTCGCGTCGGGCCGGTCGACCTTGTTGACGACGAGGATCACCGGCAGCTTCGCCTCGAGCGCCTTGCGGAGCACGAAGCGGGTCTGCGGCAGCGGCCCCTCGGAGGCGTCGACCAGAAGCAACGCCCCGTCGACCATCGTCAGCCCGCGCTCGACCTCGCCGCCGAAATCGGCGTGGCCGGGGGTGTCGACGATGTTCAGCTTCACCCCGGCGTGGTTGATCGCGGTGTTCTTGGCGAGGATCGTGATCCCCTTCTCGCGCTCGAGGTCCATCGAGTCCATCACCCGCTCGGCGACGTCCTGGCCCTTGCGGAAGGCCCCGGTCTGCCACAGCATCGCGTCGACCAGGGTCGTCTTGCCGTGGTCGACGTGGGCGATGATCGCGATGTTCCTCAGGTCGTCTCTGGTCCGCATTCGAATCCCCAACCTGGCCAGGGTAGGAAAAGAAGAGGCCCGCCGGTGGCGGGCCTCCGTCAGCGCAAAAGGTCAGCGCGTCTACGAGGTCTGCTGAACGCTCGCCGCGGCAGGGCCCTTCGGGCCTTCCTCGGACTCGTAGGACACCTTCGCGCCCTCGGTCAGGGACTTGAAGCCCTCGCCGAGGATTGCGCTGTGGTGGACGAAGACGTCCTTCGAGCCGTCATCGGGAGTGATGAACCCGTAGCCCTTGTCGTCGCTGAACCACTTGACTGTTCCGGTTGGCATGCATTGCCTCCACTTCGTGTGCTGCGAACGCGGAGGATGCTGGTGAAGCAACGACGCGAGCGCTACGCACGGCTTTTTCCGGGTATTGCCCGGACTGGTGGGCCGGACCGTAGCATGGTCGGGGGCCCAATCGGCCGTTCTGCGCATCTCAGGGTTCCATTCAGGGTTCAGGGAATGGATGGTGACAACCGATACCTTTGACCTGTGACGCCGCCAGGGAAAGCGCGCCACCGGCGTGTGGTGCGGTCCTCGCTCGCTCTCGCATTCCTCGCCACGGCGCTGACGCCTGCGATCGCAGGCGCCGAGCTGGGGCCGCCGGGGAACCCCGAGCTCTCCGCACGCCTGTCTGAGCTCGTCAAACCCGCGGTCCGCAGCGCCCCGCACCGGGTCCAGGACGCGCGCCTGAGCCTGCCGCGCACCGGGCCGGGAAGCCTGGTCCGCCACGGCAACCAGGTCCTCGTCAACGTCCGCTTCGCCGATGGGTTCGACCCGGCGGGCGGGGCGGCCGAGCTCGCCGCGGCGGGCGCCGCCGTTGCCCACGTCAGCGACGAATACGGGACGGTCGCCGCGTTCACCGCGCCGGGGAACCTCGCCAAGCTCGGCGCGCTGGCGGGCGTCGAAGGCGTGAACCCGGTCCTGGCCCCGATCGTCGCGGCCAGCAACTGCCACGGCCTGGTGACCTCGGAGGGGGACACCCAGCTCGGCGCGGCGGCGGCCCGCAACGCGTTCAACGTCGAAGGGGAAGGGGTCACCGTCGGGATCCTCTCCGACTCCTTCGACACGAGCCCGGATTGGTCGACGACCGCGGCCGACGACGTCGCCAGCGGCGACCTCCCCGGTCCAACCAACCCCTGCGACCGGACAGATCCCGTCGAAGTCCTCCAAGACTTCACGGACCTCGAAGAACCGACGACCGACGAGGGGCGGGCGATGGCGCAGATCGTGCAGGACCTCGCCCCCGCCGCCGACATCGCCTTCGCGACCGCCTACCCGAACGAATTCGCGTTCGCCGAAAACATCAGGAGGCTCGCCTCTCCGCCACAGGCCGGCGGGGCGGAAGCCGAAGTCCTCGTCGACGACATCGCCTACCTCGAAGAGCCGTTCTTCCAGGACGGGCCGGTCGGCGCCGCGATCGAAGAAGTGACCGACGCCGGCGACTCCTACTTCACCGCCGCCGGCAACGACAACCTGACCGATGAAGAAGGCAACGAGATCGCCTCCTGGGAAACGCCCGAATACCGCGACACTGCCTGCCCGCCGGAAGTCGAAGCCCTGGGACCGTTCGAAGAATGCCTCGACTTCGACCCCAGCGAAGCGGTCGAAGACCCGACATTCGGGATTACGGTCGAACCCGGTGAAACCCTCGACGTCGACCTCCAGTGGGCCCAACCCCGCTTCGGCGTCGAATCGGAC
>DASXBC010000005.1:0-1810 GCA_036406355.1 Solirubrobacterales bacterium
TTCCTCCACCACTTCGTCCACATTCCGTGGTCCCAGCCGGACAGCTGGCGGATCCTGCCGAAACGAATCCGCAGCGCGATCTACGAGGGGATGCTCGCCAACGACATCATCGGCTTCCACACCCACGCCTACTGCATCAACTTCATCCGCTGCTGCGACGAGCTGCTCGAGGTCGACGTCGACTACGAGAACTCCGTCGTGCACCATGCGGGCGGTCGGACCCTCGCCCGGGCGTACCCGCTGGGGATCGACGCCGAGCGGCTGCGACGGGTGGCGGCGGAGTCGCCAGAGGTGGCCGAAGCCGAGCGCGAGGTGCTCGAGCGGCGGCGCAAGTACCTGATCATCCGGGTCGATCGCGCCGACCTGTCGAAGAACGTCCTGCGCGGCTTCACCGCGTTCGACACCTTCCTCAGCCAGCACCCCGAGTTCCGCGAGCAGGTCACCTTCATCGCCCACCTCCAGCCCTCCCGCCAGGACGTGCCGGAGTACGCCGAGTACCTCGAACGGATCGAGGCCCTGGTGGCGGTCGTCAACCATCGCCACGGGACCACCGACTGGATGCCGATCGACCTGAAGATCTATGAGAACTTCTTCGAGGCCGTCGCCCGTTACAAGCACTTCGACCTGCTGATGGTCAACTCGATCTTCGACGGCATGAACCTGGTCGCCAAGGAGGCGCCGGCGGTCAACACCCGCGACGGCGTGCTGATGCTCTCCGAGAACACGGGCTCCCACGAGGAGCTCGCTGACTGCGCGGTTTCGGTCAACCCCTTCGACATCCAGGAGCAGGCCGACGCGATCTACCGCGCCCTGACGATGGACCCGGAGGAGCGCCGGGTCAGGGCCCAGCACCTGAAGGAGATCATCTTCTCGCGCAACCCGGGCGACTGGGTCGACGACCAGCTCGCCGACATCGAGGCGGCCCGCAAGTCCGTCGCTTGAGCCAGGCATCTTCGGGGCGATTCGAGCGAGTCGACTACCGGCTTTCGGCTGCGACTCCGCCCCCGACCGCCGGGGCTTCGCCCCCGCCGGTGGAGGGCGGCGGGGAGGGCGAGGGCGGCGGCGAGGGGGGCACGTACGGCTGCTGGCCCACCCCGGGCGCATAGGCGTTGGGGTCGTAGCCACCGACCGCTTCCTGCCCGGGAAGCGTCCCTTCCCTGCCCTGCTGCGCCTTCGAGATCGAGTCGCCGGTCGGGCCGCTGTGGGTGAAGCGCCCGTAGAACGGCGCCCAGGTGATCGGGTGCTTGGGGCGGCTGAACTCTTCGCAGGGAACTTCGGCGTCGGCGTAGACCGAGTGCCAGATTTCGGCCGGGAACGTGCCGCCGAAGACCGTGGTCCCGTGCACGTCGGTCATTTCGATTTCGTTTGATTCCGGATAGCCGACCCAGACGACCGTCGTCAGGTTCGGCTGGTAACCAGCGAACCAGGCGTCGGTGAAGCGGTCCGTCGTCCCCGTCTTCCCGGCCTGCCCTTCGCAGCCGGTGTAGGCGGCCGTGCCGGTGCCTTCGGTGATGTTGTCGTGCAGGAGCCGGGTGACCTGGTAGGCGACCGCTTCCGAGATCACCCTCCTCGGATCTGGGCTTTCGGGCCTGTCGACGCGCCCGTCGGGGAAGGCGACGCGGCGGACGGCGACCGGGTCGTGGCGGATGCCGCCCGAGGCCAGCGTCGCGTAGGCATCCGACATCTCCAGCGGCGAGACCCCGACCCGCAGCCCGCCGATCCCCTCCGCCGGGATCCCGTCGAGGGGGCTGGTGATCCCCATCGAGTGCGCCGTTTCGGCGACCGCTTCGGGCCCGACGTCGAGGTCGAG
>DASXBC010000006.1:0-2630 GCA_036406355.1 Solirubrobacterales bacterium
CGGCGTCGGCCAGCGGCGAATCGGTTCCGATCGCCTCGACCCCGATCTGGTGGAACTGACGGTAGCGGCCCGCCTGGGGCCGCTCGTGGCGGAAGAACGGGCCGGCGTAGAAGAGCTTGACCGGCTGCGCGAGCTTCTGCATCCCGTGCTCGAGGTAGGCGCGGCAGATCGGCGCCGTTCCCTCGGGGCGCAGGGTGACGCTGCGCCCGCCCTTGTCCTCGAAGGTGAACATCTCCTTGCGGACGATGTCGGTCGACCGGCCGACGCCGCGCTCGAAGAGCTCGGTGTCCTCGAAGATCGGCGTCGCGATCGGCTCGTAGCCGGCGCGCGCGCAGATCGCCGCCGCGACCGTCTCCACCCCGGCGCGGGCGCGGGCGTCGGCGGGGAGCGCGTCGGAGGTCCCGCGCGGCGCCTGGAATTTGCTCGCCATCGCGGGCGCGCCCGCCTACCTCGAGAGCTCGGTCAGGAAGGGGTTTGTCGCGCGCTCGGTGCCGAGCGTCGTCGGGCCCATGTGCCCTGGGTAGACGTCGGTCTCCCCGGGGTGGGTGTCGAGGAGTGTCTGGATTGAGCGCAGCAGCGTCGGCCCGTCGCCGCCCGGCAGGTCGACCCGACCGACCGAGCTCTGGAAGAGGACGTCACCGGAGAAGATCGCGTCCTCGCCCCGCACCGAGTAGGTGACGTGGCCGGGGGCATGACCGGGCGTCGCGATCACGTCGAGGGTCAGGCCGGCGAGCTCGAGGGTCTCGCCGCCGCCGAGGAGCTCGTCCGGCTCGTAGTTCTCGTACGGGCCCATTCCCGGCACCTGCACGATCGTGTTGATTTCCGAGACCAGGTTCGCTTCGAGCCGGGGGCAGTAGACCGGCGCTTCGGTCGCGGCGGCGACCGGCGAGACGGCGCCGATGTGGTCGATGTGACAGTGGGTGATGAGGATCGCCTCGATCTCCCCCTCCATCAGTTCGGCGGCGTTGAGCAGCCGCTCCGGCTCCTCGCCCGGGTCGACGATCAGGAGCCGGTCCGAACCCTCTGCGCGCAGCAGAAAGCAGTTCTCGGCGAAGGGGCCGACGGTGAGCGTCTGTACCTCGATCGCCACCTATTTGCCGCGCCGGTCTTCGGCAGCGCGGATCCGCGTCCGCTCCCGTTTGCGCCACATCATCGTGTCGAAGTAGTAGCCGCCCGGGATGTAGAAGAGCAGCATGAAGCCGCCGAGCCCAAGCGCCTCCCCGGGCGGGCGGCGGAAGAAGACCAGGAGGATCGCGATGAAGATCGCCGCGGCGACGGCGCCACGGATCGCCGCCTGGCGCCAGGTCGGCGGCGCGTCGGCTTTCGGCGTCGGTTTGCGCCGTGACCGGGCGCGAGCCTTGGCCTCCTCGCGGCTCTGGGGCCGTCCGGTGCGCCGCTTCGCGTCGATCCGGCCGCCCTGGGTGCCGCGGTGCTTGCGGCGGCGCTTTTTCTTCGTCTGTGCCATCGGCGAGTCGCTCGCGGTGAATCTACCTAGACGCCACCAGCGAGGCGTCCCTCGATCGTCTGCAGGGCGGGATCGAAGCCACGGATCGGGACCGCCTCGGGATATCCGGTGAGAGCCGCCTCCGGCACGAGGCCGATCAGCTCCGCCTCGAGCGGGCGCGCCCCGAGCGGCGCCGCGAGCTCGCCGACGAGCCCGACCACCTCGGCGAGCGGCACGGCGAGCGGGTCGTGGACGTTGGTCGAGACCTGGGTGCGGCCGGAGGAGAGCCGGAGGCCGATCGCCCGCACACCGACCGGCCCGCCACCCGACTCCCGCAGTCCCGCCGCCACCGCCTTCGCGACCTCGACGTCGCCGCTGTCCAGTTCGACATTGAACGCAGCGAGCGGTGGCCTCGCGGTGACCAGGGTCGCGCCCGCGGTGCGGTGCGGGAGGTCGGGGCCGGCATCGGGCCGCAGCTCCCCGCTCTCCATCCGCAGCCAGAGCTCCGGGAGCCCGCCGTTGCGGAAGTAGGCGCGCTCGGCCCGGTCGGGCGCAGTCGCCAGCTCGCCGTAGAGGAAAACCGGGACCCCGAGGGCGCCTATCCGCGCCGCGACCTCGATCGCGACCGCCGCCGCCGCTTCGCGGTCTCCCTCGTCGACCCAGACGACCGGGCAGACGTCGAGGGCGCCGATCGCCGGGTGGCGGCCCTCGTGGGTGGACATGTCGATCGACTCGATCGCGGCGCCGGCCCCGCCGAGCAGCGCGCCGCGCAGGGCCTCGGCCCCGCCGGCGAGGGTGAAGACGCTGCGGTCGTGATCGGGGTCGCTGTGGAGGTCGAGCAGGTCGACGCCGGAGGCGAAGGCGGCGGCGATCCCCTCGACCCGGGCGGCGTCACGCCCCGCGGACACGTTGGGGACGGCGAGCAGCGTCGCCATCGCTCAGACCAGCAGCTCGCCGCCGCGGACGAGCGGCTCGCCGTCGATCTCGACGGTCGGCTCGAGGACGACGCAATCGAGGTGGACCGGGACCTGGACGGTCCCCCCGATAGCCGCCGAAGCGCCGAAGGCGACGTGCGCGGTGCCGAGGATCTTCTCGTCCTCGAGGACGTTGCCGGTGAGGATCGCCTCCTCGTTGGTCCCGATCCCGAGCTCGGCGACGTTTGTGCCGTTCGAGCCATGCTCTGTCA
>DASXBC010000007.1:0-6783 GCA_036406355.1 Solirubrobacterales bacterium
GTCCCTGCGCCGACGTCGGCGACGATCAGTTCGCCGTCGGGGCCGAACGATGCCCGGTAGGGGTTGCGGAGACCGATCGCGTAGAGCGCGGTGTGGATGTCTTCGGGGAAGGTCGGGTTCGAGTCCGGCACGGTGTACGTCGCTTCGCCGGGGGGATCGCGGGGGTCGATCCGCAGAATCTTGCCGAAGTAGTTGAGGACGTTCTGAGCGTTCGAGCTGTTGGCGTCATCGCCGATCGTGATGTAGAGGAGGCCTTCGGGCCCGAACATGATCTGGCCGCCGTTGTGGTTGCCGGCGCTGTGGTTGGTCGCGAACACCAGCCGCGCCGAGGTCGGATCCGCGACATTCGGGTCGCCGGCCGAACGCCGGTACTCGAGGATCCGGATCTGGCCACGTTCGGCAGCGGGTTCGAGTTCATCGGCTTCTTCGGCGACGGTGAAGACGTAGAAGAGGCCGCTCGTCGCGTAGTCCGGCGAGAACGCGATCGAGAGCAGTCCGCGCTCGACTTCGGTGTCGACGTTGGGAACGGTCAGGAACGGTTTCGGGAGAAGGACGCCGTTTTCGACGATCCTCACTCCGCCGGCGCGTTCGACGATGAAGACGCGGGGATCGCCGGGCGGCGAGGTGGCGAAGACCGGTTCGCTCGCGAACGAGTCGGGCGGTGCGAGCGGAACCAGCGTCGCCGCCGACGCCGTGGCCGGGGCCAGCATCAGCGCCGCGAACGCGGCGAGGATTGCGAGCCTGCCTCTCATACCCCTCAAAGGTATCGGCGCAGCGATACTTCCTCGATGCGAATCGGAGCGGAGGCGTCCGGCACCGTAGGCGACACGCCGCTGGTTGCCCTGCGACGGCTCGGGGAGGGAGTGGGCGCCGAGGTCTGCGCGAAGCTCGAGTACCTCAATCCGGGCGGCTCGGTCAAGGACCGGATCGGGGTCGCGATGATCGACGCCGCCGAGGAGGCGGGCGAGATCGCGCCGGGGCGGGCGGTGATCGTCGAGCCGACCAGCGGCAACACCGGCATCGCGCTGGCGATGGTCTGCGCCGCGCGCGGCTACGAGCTGATCCTGACGATGCCGGAGGGGATGAGCCGCGAGCGGGCGAAGCTCCTTCGCGCCTACGGCGCCGAGGTCCGCGAGACGCCCTCCCTGGGCGGCATGCACGAGGCGGTCGAGCTCGCCGAGCAGATCTGCGAACAGCGCAAGGGCTTCATGCCGCAGCAGTTCTCCAACCCGGCCAACCCGGAGATCCATCGCCGGACCACCGCGGAGGAGATCTGGAGCGACTGCGACGGGGAGATCGGCGCCTTCGTGACCGGGGCCGGGACCGGCGGCACGATCACCGGCGTCGGCCGGATGCTGCGCGAACGCAGTCCCGAGACCCTCGTCGTCGCGGTCGAGCCGGCGACCTCGCCGGTCCTCTCCGGCGGCGCCCCCGGCCCGCACAAGATTCAGGGGATCGGCCCCGGGTTCGTCCCCGAGGTCCTCGATCGCTCGGTGATCGACGAGGTGATCACGGTCGATGACGAGGACGCGCTCGAGACCGCCCGCCTCGCCGCCAGCAGGGAGGGGATCCTCGCCGGGATCTCGGCCGGCGCGAACATCAGGGCCGCGCTCGAGGTCGCCGGGCGCCCGGAGCTGGCGGGCGGCCGGGTCGTGACGATCGTCTGCGACTCGGGCGAGCGATACGTGTCCCTACCCTTCTTTGCACCATGAACCAACCGCCGGCTGCTCAGCTCCCGCTCGGCCCTGAAGGGACAGAGATGGACAGGCCCTCGCTCGCGCGTCCGCGCCGGCGGGGGGTATCGGTATCCCGCGTGCGAAGGGGCGGGTTGTGATCTCGGCCCTGAACAGGGTCCTCTGCGAGGTGAGGGCGGACGTCAGGGCGGCCCGCGAGCGCGATCCGGCCTCGAAGGGCGTCTCGACGTTCGAGATCCTGACCGGGTGGGCCGGGGTGCAGGCCCTGCTCGCCCATCGCATCGCCCACGCGCTGCTCGAGGCGGGGGTCCCGCTCGCACCGCGCGCGATCGCCTACCTCAGCCGCGCCATCACCGGGGTCGAGATCCACCCCGCGGCGCGGATCGGAGACGAGTTCTTCATCGACCACGGGTCCGGCGTGGTCATCGGCGAGACGGCCGAGATCGGTGACCGGGTGACGCTTTACCAGGGCGTCACCCTCGGCGGCACCGGGTTCCAGCCGGGGAAGCGCCACCCGACCCTCGGCGACTACGTCACCGTCGGCTCCGGTGCCAAGCTCCTCGGCCCGATCTCGGTCGGCGACGGAGCGAAGATCGGCGCCAACACGGTCGTCGTCGAGGACGTCCCACCGGGGTCGACCGTCGTCGGCAATCCCGGTCACCCCGTCCGCGTCGAAGGCCGCCGGGTCGAAGGCCCCGACACCGACTGGATCCACCTGCCGGACCCGATCGCCGAGGCGATCAGGCGACTCTCGGAACGGATCGCCGACCTCGAGCGCCGCCTCTCCGACCTCGACGGCAACGGCCGCCGCGAGGGGGAGGAGCCCGAGCTCCAGCCCCGGACCGGGCGCTCCTCGGCCGGAGGCTGACCCCTCCGCCCGTCCCTCTATTCTCGGCTGGAGATGCTCCAGACCGAATCGGAGACCCCGAATGACCTCCCTGGCGAGCACGAGGGCGCCCCGACGGAGGTCGGCGCCGACCGCGCCGAGCGCCTGCTGGCGGACCTCAACGAGCCCCAGCGCGAGGCCGTCCTCCACGGCGAGGGGCCGCTGCTGGTCGTCGCCGGCGCCGGCTCCGGCAAGACCCGGGTCCTGACCCGGCGAATCGCCCACCTGCTGGCCACCGGCGCCGCCCGGCCGGGGGAGATCCTCGCGATCACCTTCACCAATAAAGCCGCCTCGGAGATGCGCGAGCGGGTCGCGGCGCTGGTCGGGCGCTCGACCCGGGCGATGTGGGTGATGACCTTTCACTCTGCATGCGCGCGGATGCTCCGCGCCGATGCCGAGCGACTCGGCTACTCGCGCGGCTTCACGATCTACGACGAGGCGGACTCGCTGCGGATGCTGAAACGGTGCATCGAGGAGCTCGAGATCGACCCCAAGCGCTACCCGCCGCGCTCGATCCGGGCCCAGATCTCCGGCGCCAAGAACCAGCTGATCGACGTCGACACCTACGCCCAGTCGGCGCGCGACAACAACTTCGAGGAAACCGTCGCCGCGGCCTACGCCCTCTACGAGAAGCGGATGCTGGCGGCGAACGCGATGGACTTCGACGACCTCCTGGTGCGGACCGTCAACGCGCTCGAGCTGTTCGAGGAGGCCCGAAACCGCTGGCGCAACACGTTCCGCCACGTCCTCGTCGACGAGTACCAGGACACCAACCGGGCCCAGTACCGGCTGCTGCAGCTGCTGACCGCCGAGCACGGCAACCTGATGGTCGTCGGCGACGAGGATCAGTCGGTCTACGGGTTCAGGCACGCCGACATCCGCAACATCCTCGACTTCGAGCGCGACTTCCCCGATGCCGAGGTCGTCAAGCTCGAGCAGAACTACCGCTCGACGCAGACGATCCTCTCCGCCGCCAACGCGGTCGTCGGGCACAACCGCCAGCGCCGGCCGAAGCGCCTCTGGACCGACCTCGAGGGCGGTGAGCCGGTGCGCCTCTCGGAGCTCTCCGACGAGCACGAGGAGGCGCGCTGGGTCGCCGGCGAGATCGAGCGGCTCGGCGAGGAGGAGGGGGTGCGGCGGGAGGATGTCGCGGTCTTCTACCGGACCAACGCGATGAGCCGGGTGCTCGAGGACACCCTGGTCCGGTTCGAGCTCCCCTACCAGGTGATCGGCGGGACGAAGTTCTACGAGCGGGCCGAGATCAAGGACGCGGTCGCCTACCTGAGCCTGCTGGTGAACCCATCCGACCAGGTCTCCTTCGGGCGGGTCGTGAATGCTCCGCGGCGGGGGATCGGAAAAACGAGCCAGGGGCGCCTCGCATCGCACGCCAACACGACCGGCCGCTCGATCTGGGAGGTCGCGGGCGCGGTCGAGGAGGTGCCGGGCATGGGAGCCGCGGCGATCAAGGCGATCTCGCGCTTCCACGAGACGCTGGCGGACCTGCGGGGCCGAGTCGAGTCCTCGCCGGTCGCCGAGCTGCTCGAGGCGACCCTGCGCGAGACGGGCTACCTCGACGCGCTCGCCGCCGAGCGCACGGTCGAGGCCGAGGGGCGCGCCGAGAACCTCGAGGAGCTGGTCGGGGTCGCCGCCGAGTTCGACACGAATCGCGAGCTCGAGGGCGAGGGCGACGTCCCGCCGTTGGAGGAGTTTCTGCAGCAGATCTCCCTCTACACCGAGCAGGACGGGCTCCGCGACGAGTCGGTGATCACCCTGATGACCCTCCACAACGCGAAGGGCCTCGAGTACGACACGGTCTTCATCGTCGGCTGCGAGGACGGCGCCTTCCCCCACATGCGGGCGCTCGAAGAGGGGGGAGAGGAAGAGGAGCGCCGCCTCTGCTACGTCGGCATCACCCGCGCCCGTCGCCGCCTCTACATGACCTGGACCCGGGAACGGCGGCTGTTCGGGCGCGCCGAGCGCAACCTGCCGTCGCGTTTCATCGACGAGCTGCCGGCCGAGCTGACCGAGCGCCACTCGAGCGCGGTCGGCACCGGCGGACTCGGCGCCGGGCTCGGCGCGCCCTCCGCCACGGCGCCGATCGACCCCGGCCCGACGCTCGAGCTGCGGACCGGCGACGACGTCGTCCACGCCTCCTTCGGCGACGGCGTCGTCACCGGGGTCGAGCCGGGCGGGGTCGTCGTCGTCCGCTTCGCCGCGGACGGGTCGGAGCGCAAGCTGATGGCCGACTACGCGCCGATCCGGAAGCGATAGCCGGGATGGCGGCCGAGATCATCGACGGCAGGGCGGTCGCGGCGGTGGTTCGCGAAAGGGTCGCCGAGGAGGTCGAATCGTTCGAGTCCGAGCAGGGCCGGGCGCCGACGCTGGCCACGGTCCTCGTCGGCGAGGACCCGGCGTCCCAGATCTACATCCGCAACAAGCGCCGCGCCTGCGAGGAGGTGGGGATCGGCTCTATCCACCATGGGCTCTCCGCCGACACGAGCGAGGAGATCCTGCTCGATCTGGTCGCCGGGCTCGGCCTCGACGACTCGGTCGATGGGATCCTGGTCCAGCTTCCGGTCCCCGACCAGATCGACCCCAACCGGGTCGTCGCCACGATCGACCCGGCCAAGGACGTCGACGGGCTGACCCCGGTCAACGCCGGCCTCCTCGCCCACGGGACCCCCGGGTTGACGCCGTGCACCCCGGCCGGCGTGATCGAGCTGCTCCGCTCCCGGGAGCTCGAGCTCGAGGGCGCGGAGGCCGTGGTCGTCGGCCGCTCGAAGCTGGTCGGAGTCCCGGTCGCGAGGCTGCTGCTCGACGCGAACGCGACCGTCACCGTCTGCCACTCGCGGACTCGGGATCTGGACGGCGTCTGTCGCCGCGCCGACGTACTCGTCGCCGCGGTCGGCGTCCCGCGGCTGCTCGGCGCCGATGCGATCAAGCCCGGAGCGGTCGTGATCGACGTCGGCATGAACCGAACCGACGACGGCGTCTGCGGGGATGTCGACTTCGAGGCGGCGGCGGAGGTCGCCTCGGCGATCACGCCGGTACCCGGTGGGGTCGGCCCGATGACGATCGCGATGCTCCTGGTCAACACGGTGGCTGCCGCCCGGGCCCGGGTGTAGGGTCCGGCCGTCCGCAAGTTTCCGGAGGGAGAGAGCTGATGGAAGTCGACAGGCTGAGCACGGGGGAGAAGATCTCCGCGGTGTCCGCGATCCTCCTCTTCGTCTTCATGTTCTTCGATTGGTTCGGCGCCAAGGTCGAGGGCATCGCCGGCACCGCGTCGGGCGGAGGAAGCGCGTGGGACGTCCTCGACGTGATCCCGATCTTCCTGATGGCGGCGATCATCGCCGCGCTCGCCGTTGCCGTGATCCGGCTGACCGATGCCGACGTCGAGCCGCCGTTCTCGGTCAACGCCCTCGTCGCCGCCCTCGGCGGCCTCGCCGTCCTGCTGGTCCTCTACCGGATCATCAGCCCTCCGGACATCGCCGACTTCGGCCCCGGAATCTCGATCGAAACAACCCGCAAATTCGGGATATTCCTCGGTCTGATCGCCGCCGCAGGGATCGCCTACGGCGGCTACAGCGCCATGCGCGAGGAAGGAATGACGTTCGGCGACGCGGCCGACCGGCTCTCCGGCCGGGGGGGCGGCGGCGCGGCCCCGGGGGGAGGGGGGAGCGGACACCCCCCACCGCCTCCACCACCGCCACCGCCCGCGGGCGCGCAGGATCCGGGCCAGCAGGCGCCGGCGCCCGAACAGCCCGCGCAGCAACCGCCCCCGCCGCCGCCCCCTGTCCAACAGCCACCGCCTCCGCAGCAGCCACCGCCTCCGCAACAGCCACCGCCTCCGCCGGCGCCGCCGCAGCAGCCACCGCCCCCGCCGGCGCCGCCGCAGGCGGCACCGCCTCCCCAGGCCCCGCCCCCTCCGGCGCCGGGCCAGCAGCCGCCGCCTCCGCCGGCGCCGCCCCTACCCCCGCAGGGCTGAGAGCTCGACGAGGCCCCCGTTGTGCGTCCATATGACGCACAACGGGGGCCTCGATCCCGAGCGGGCGGTTCAGACGGACCTGGCGCGGTCGGCGATCCCGCCGGCGACCCGCTTCGAAAGGGCGATGATGGTCATCATCGGGTTGACGCCGACGGCGGTCGGGAACAGTGAGGCGTCGGCGACGTAGAGGTCGCTGACCCCGTTGACGGCGCCGTCGG
>DASXBC010000008.1:0-25574 GCA_036406355.1 Solirubrobacterales bacterium
GGGACGGCGCGCAGCGAGGCCAGCTGCTCGACCGGCTGGTGGGTCGGGCCGTCCTCGCCGAGGCCGATCGAGTCGTGAGTGAAGAGGTGGATCACCGGCAGCTCCATCAACGCCGAGAGCCTGATCGCCGGCCGGGCGTAGTCGGAGAAGGTGAGGTAGGTCGACCAGAGCGGCCGCAGCTTTGAGAGCGAGAGCCCGTTGGAGATCGCCGCCGCCTCGTGCTCGCGGATCCCATAGTGGAGCTGGCGGCCCCCGAAGGAGCCGGGCTCGAGGTCGCCGGCGCCGTCGACGTCGAGCCGGACCGAGGTCGAGTCGGTGAGGTCGGCGGATCCGGCGAGGAGCCAGGGGATCCGCTCGGCGATCGCGTTCTCGACCTGGTTCGAGGCCTTGCGGGTCGCGATGCCCTTCTCGTCGGCCTCGAAGGAGGGGATCGCGGCGTCCCACCCGTCCGGCAGCCCGCGCCGCTGGACCGCCTCGATCTCGGCCGCGACATCGGCGTCGAGGTCGCGCAGCCCGCCCTCCCACTCCGCCCGGAGCTCCGCCCCGCGCCTGCCGATCCCGCCGGCGAAGTGGTCCTTGACGCCGTCTGGGACGAGGAACTGCGCGTCCTCGGGCCAGCCGTAGACGCGCTTAGTCTCCCGCACCTCCTCCTCGCCCAGCGGCTCGCCGTGGGCCGCGGCCGTGTCGTGCTTGTGGGGGGAACCCCAGCCGATGTGACTGTCGACGATGACCAGCGTCGGGCGCCCCTCCTCGCCCTTGAACTCGTCGAGCGCGTCTGCGATCAGGCCGGTGTCGTTGGCGTCGCCGACCCGGGTCACGTTCCAGCCGTAGCCCATGAACCTGGCGGCGACGTCGTCTTCGTATGCCAGTTCGGTTTTGCCGTCGATCGTGATGTGGTTGTTGTCGTAGATCCAGCAGAGGTTGTCGAGCCCGAGGTGGCCGGCGATCGACCCCGCTTCGCCGGAGACCCCCTCCATCAGGCAGCCGTCGCCGGCCAGCGCGTAGACGTCGAAGTCGAAGACCTCCTCTCCGTAGCGGGTCGCCAGCCATTTCGAGGCGATCGCCATCCCGACCGAGGTCGCGATCCCCTGGCCGAGCGGGCCGGTGGTCGCCTCGACCCCCGAGGTCCAGCGGTACTCGGGGTGGCCGGGCGCCCGCGAGTCGAGCTGGCGGAAGCTTTCGATGTCCGCGAGCGACACCGAGGGCCCGCCGACGACCTCGTAGTCGGGGTCGACGGCCTGCACCTCGGCGAGGAAGAGCAGCGAGTAGAGCAGCATCGAGGCGTGGCCGGCGGAGAGCACGAAGCGGTCGCGGTTGGGCCAGACCGGGTCAGCCGGGTCGAAGCGCAGGTACCGCTGCCAGAGCGTGTAGGCGACCGGGGCCATCGCCATCGGGGTCCCGGGATGGCCGGAGTTCGCCTTCTGGATCGCGTCGATCGAAAGCGTCCGGATGGTGTTGATGCAGAGCTGGTCGATGTCACCGTCAGCCATAAAAAAATGACCTTCTCACGCTTTGCTCGCTGCGCAAAGAGTCAGAGATGCATGCTTGCTCGCTCCGCGTTCGATGCCGATCCTATTCGTCAGGGCTCGATCCGCGTTACGGTCCCGTCGCCGTTGTTGGCTACCCAGACGGCTTCTTCGCCAATCGTGATCGCCCCGGGTTCGGGGCCGACGCCGATCGGGCCGCCGACGACGTCGCCGCTTTCGATGTCGATCCGGCTCACCGTGTCGTCGGCGGCGCTCGCGACCCAGACGAGGTTGGTCCCGGCGTCGATGCCGCCGGGGCGGCCGCCGACCGGTATCGGGTCGCCGAGTATTCCCTCGATCGAGGGGTCGACCCTGGTGACGGTGTCGGAACGGCTGTTGGCGACCCAGACGAGCCCGCCGCCGACGGTGATTCCGGCGGGCCCGCGGCCGGCCCGGACGGGGGCACCGGCCGACCTCGCGGTGCTCTGGTCGATCCGCCTCACCGAGCCGGTCGAGGCGCTGCTGACCCAGACCCCGCCGGCCCCGGCGGCGAGCCGCAGCGGCGCCGCGTGGGGAGGGATTCCCCTTCGGAAGACGCGGTCGCCCTCGGGGTTGATCGCGGTGACGCCGGCGCCGCCGTCGTCGGCGACCCAGACCCGGCCGCCGGCGACGATGAGCGCCCCTGGGCGGCCGCCGACCCGAATCCTCGCGAGCACGCTGCCGCTGGCAGGATCGACGCGCAGGACGCTTGAGGTCCGCGGGCTCGAGACCCAGACCGACTTGCGCCCGACCGCGACGGCGGAGATGCCGCGGCCGAGGTGGAAGGGCGTTCCGACGACCATGCGACTGTCCGGGTCGATCCTGGTCAGGGTGCCGTCGGCGGCGCTCGTCACCCAGACCGCCCCCTCGCCGGTGGCGATCCGGAGCGGCGGGGTTCCGACCGGTATCGGCGAGGAGACCGAGACGTCGTTGTCGCCGAGCAGCAGGAAGAAGGCCGCGACCAGCGCCGCGAGAATCGCGGGCGTCACCAGCCAGCCCCAGGAAAGCGAGCGGATCCGGCGGCGCAGTCCGCCGCCGCTGCCGCGGGGCAGGGCGCGGGTCGGAGCCTCCGGGCCGTCGCTCAGGACCCGGGTCGCGGTGGGGGTCGCTCCCTGGCGCTCGCGCGCGGCCTCGATCAGCGCGCCCGCGGTCGGGTAGCGCTCGGCCGGGTCCTTGGCGACCGAGCGCTCGATCACCGCGTCGAGCCCGGCCGGCATCTCGGGCTCTGCGTGCCCGGCGCGGCGGGCGAACGGAACGATCCCGGTCACCGCCTCGTACAGAACGCAGCCGAGGGAGTAGACGTCGGCCGCCGGGCCGACGTCCTGGCCTCGCCACTGCTCGGGCGACATGTACTCGACGGTGCCGACGATCGACGTTCCACTGATCACGCCGCTGTCGCCGAGCGCCTTGGCGAGCCCGAAATCGGAGAGGTAGGCGTGGTCGCCTTCGAGCAGGATGTTGTGGGGCTTGACGTCGCGGTGGACGATCCCCGCGGCGTGCGCGGAGTCGAGGGCGTCCGCGACCTGGGCCAGCAGGTCGATCGCCTCCTCCGGAGCCGGCGGCGCGTCCGCGATCCGCCGCTTGAGGTCGCCGCCGCCGACCAGCCGCATCGCGACGATCAGCTCGCCGTCCTCCTCGCGGGCGTCGTAGACCGGGACGACGTTCGGGTGCTCGAGGCTGGCCGCAAGCCGCGACTCGCGCAGGAAGCGGTCGCGGAAGCTCTCGTCGCTGCCGAGGTGGCGGGCGATCACCTTCAGCGCCACCGGGCGGTCGAGGGCGAGATGGGTGGCGCGGTAGACGACCCCCATCCCACCGCGGGCGATCAGCGCGTCGAGCCGGTAGCCCGCGAGCGTCGAGCCGATCGCGGGGCCGCCTGTGCTCCCTCCCTCTCCAGCCACCCGGCGGTTATACCCGCCGGGTGGCTGTCGGGGGCGGCTACCGGACCGGCTGCCAGGCGATCACCGGGCCGATCGTCGCCGCGGTCGATCCGCTTTCGAGGCCGAAGCCTTCGGCGAGCTCGGTGCTGCGGCCGTTGCTGACGTTGATCGCCGAGAGCGTCTCCGATTCCCTGGTGGCGACGAACGCGGCAACCCGGCGGCCGTCCGAGGAGAAGACGGCGTTGGTTTTCGAGTTGTCGGCCACTTCGGTGAGCTTCCGCGCCCGGCCACCGCCGATCCGCTTCACCCAGAGGCCCTGGTCACGGCGGAACAGCAGCGTGTGGCCGTTGGGCGAGATGTCCTCGATGGCGGCCGAGCCGACCCCGCGGACGGCGGGCTTGACCCGGGTGCCGTTGCGGCGCATCGTGTAGACGTCGGCGTAGGCGCCGGGCCCGGTCCCGCTCTGCCCGCGGCTGTAGGCGATCCCGCCGGCGAAGTAGCGCGGCGAGAACTCGTCGAGCCGCACGCTGTGGGTGAGCTGGGCGAGACCGGCGCCGGAGGGCCGGACTGAGTAGATGTCATCGGCGACGCCGCCTGCGGCGAGCGCGACGCCGCTGACGAACGCGATCGCCCGCCCGTCGGGCGAGAAGGTGGCTTCGTGCTCGTCCGCGGGCGTCGAGGTCAGGGCGTGCAGGCCCTCGCCGGCGATGTCGACCGTGTAGAGGTCGCGCGGGGCGCCGGCGGCGGCCCGGCGCTCGAAGACGACGTAGTGGCCGTTGGGGGCGAAGACGGGCCTCGAGTCGACCTCGGGGCCGCTGGTCAGCGGGTGCTGGCCGCTCCCGTCGGCGCGCATCGCGTAGATGTCGCCTTCGCGGGCGAACGCGATCAGCCGGCCGTCGGGGGAGAAATCGGGCTGGCTGTCGCCGGGGTTTTCGGTCAGCTGGTTGAGGCGGCCGTCGCGGGCCGCGAATAGGCCGCCTTCGGCTTCTGCCGAGGCTTCGGCGCCTTCGGAATGGGTCGCCGTGACCACCCGTGAGAAGACGACGGCGCCGCCGGAGCCGGGCGCCGCCGCCAAGCTCACGGCCGGCAGAGCCAGGGCGGAGATTGCGGTGAGGATGAGAAGTGCGGTGCGCTTGAGCATCTGAGTTCCTTTCGAAGTGAGTTGCGTCTGCCCAGCGATGGTCGGCCGTGGGGCCGTGCGCGCCAACGACAGCGGCGCCCCCGATCGGGACGCGTCTGGCCCGGTCCGGGTCAGCGGGCGCGGTCGAGGCCGAGCTCGATCACCCGGGCGGCGATCTGGCGCGGGCGGTCGCGCCCGGCCTCGCCCGAGACGTCGAGCTTGGCCGCCAGCGCGTCGAGGCGCCGCTGCGCGGTCCGCTCGCTGACGTGGAGCGCCTCGGCGATCTCGGCCCTCGTCGCCGGCCGACCGGCGAAGGCACCCTCGCTTCGATACGGAGCGACCAGAGCGGCGGCTGTCGCACGCTCCTCCTCGGTGAGGGCGACGGCGGGCGCGGCGGCGGCCGCCGTCTGTCCGGCCCGCCCGGGCGCCGGGTCGGAGACCTCGAGGCGGCGGCTGCCGATCATCAGGGCGTCGCCGTTCCGCAGCCGGCGCGGCCGGTCGAGCGGCTCGCCGTTGAGCGCGGTGCCGTTGCGGCTATCGAGGTCAGTCGCCATCAGCACCCCGCCGCGGTTCTCGATCTCGAGGTGATTCCAGGAAACCGCCTCGTCCTCGATGCAGAGGTCCGCCTCGGGGTCGCGACCGATGACGGTGCGGCCCTCGCCGAGCGGGATCGAGTGCGGCTCGCCGCCATCCCCCGTCAGCCAGATCCTTGCGTCCATCTGAAAATAACCTCGCTCCGCGCTCACGGCAGCATAGAGTCCGGGCCGGTGCCCGCCGACGACGAGAAGCGACTCGCCGCCGAGGCCTCCGCAGAGCTGGTAGAGGACGGGATGGCCGTCGGTCTCGGCACCGGCTCGACGGTAGCCCACCTGCTGCCGGCGCTCGCCGGCAGGGGCCTGGACGGCATCCGCTGCGTCGCGACCTCGGTCGCGACCGAGGAACAGGCACGGGAGCTGGGGATCCCGGTCGAGGAGTTCGGCTCGCTGCGAAGCCTCGACATCGCGATCGACGGAACCGACCAGGTCACGCCCGAGGGGTGGTTGATCAAGGGTGGCGGCGGCGCCCACCTGCGCGAGAAGATCGTCGCCGCGGCGGCGCGCCGCTTCGTCGTCATCGCCGACTCGAGCAAGCCGGTCGACTCGCTGACCGCCCCGGTCCCACTCGAGCTGTTCGCCTTCGGCCTGCCCTCGACCCTCGCCCGCCTCGGCCCCGAGATCGAGCTCCGCGACGCGCCCCCCAGTCCCGATGACGGGGTGATCGCCGACTACCACGGCGAGATCGGCGACCCCGCCGCCCTCGCCGCCCGGCTCGAGGCCGACCCCGGGATCGCGGCCCACGGGCTCTTCCCAGCGGATATGGTCACCGACCTGCTGGTCGGCAGGGGCCAGTCCGTGGATCATCTGAAACTCAGGGAAGGGAACTGACTTGACCGACTTCAACGCCTTGGCGATCGATGGCACGATCGCCACACCCGCCGACGCCGATTGGGATGAGGCACGCCTGGCCTGGAACCTCGACGCCGACCAGCGGCCCGCCGCTGTCGCGATCGTCGAGACCGCCGAGGACGTCGCCGCGGTCGCCCGCTTCGCCGCCGACAACGGGCTCAACATCGCCGGGCAGGGGACCGGGCACGGCGCCGGTCCGCTCGCCCCCGCCCTCGACGGCGCGATCCTCGTCAAGACCCACCGGCTGCGCGGGATCGAGGTCGAACCCGAGACCGAGACCGCACGGGTCGAGGCCGGCGTCCTCTAGGCCGAGCTCGGCAAAGCGGCCAACGAGCACGGGCTCGTCTACATGCCGGGCTCATCTCCGGATGTCGGGGTGACCGGGTTCACGCTCGGCGGCGGGTTGAGCTGGTTCGGGCGCAGCCACGGCTTCGCCTGCAACCGGGTCGCCGCGATCGAGCTGGTCACCGCCGACGGCGAGGCGAGGACCGTCGACGCCGAGAACGATCCCGACCTGTTCTGGGCACTGCGCGGTGGCGGCGGCAGCTACGCCCTGGTCACCGCCCTGCACGTGAGGCTGCTGCCCCTGGCCGAGGCCTTCGGGGGGATCCTGGTCTTCCCGGCCGAGGTCGGCGCCGACGCGGTCCGCGCCTACCGCGACTGGGCCGCCGAGGCGCCGGAGGACTTCACCTCGGTCCTCCGCTTCATAACACCGCCGCCGATCCCGGACGTGCCGGAGCCGCTGCGTGGCAAGCCGCTGCTGACCATCGACGGCGCCTTCCTCGGCGGCAAGGAGGAGGGCGATGCCCTGCTGGAGCCGCTGCGCGCGATCGGCGAGCCGATCATGGACAGCTTTGCCCCGATGCCGACCGCGGGCCTCAGCTTCATCCACATGGATCCCGAGAAACCGGTCCCCGGGATCGGCGACGGGATGACGCTCCGCGAGCTCTCCGACGAGGCGATCGACGCCTGGGTCGAGGTTGCCGGAGTCGACTCCGGCTCGCCGTTGCTGCTGAGCGAGATCCGCCACGTCGGCGGCGCGCTCGGCCGCGAGGACGAGAACGGCGGCGCGCTATCGAGGCTCGACGCCGACTGGATCATGTACAGCGTCGGGATGCCGATGACGCCAGAGCTCGGCGAGGCGATTCCCGCTCACATCAACCGGATCGAGGAGGCGATGGCGCCCTGGGGTGCCGACGGCGCCTACTTCAACTTCAGCGACCGCCCGAAGCACATCGACCACATCCTCCCCGCCGACGTCTGCGAGCGACTGCGGGAGGTCAAGGCGAAGTGGGACCCGGACAACCGGATCGTCGCCAACCACGCGTTGGAACTGACCGGCTGAGTCAAATCGCTGTAGTGGTACGATTTACCCACTATGGCCTTCATTGTTCCGACTAGGCGCGGCAAGTTCGAGCTGAGGGAATCCAGGAGCACACCGAAGGGGCCGCGCGCCCGCACATTGGCCACATTCGGCGAGCTCAGCGACCAGATCATCGAGAAGGCCCAATCCAGGGCCGCGAAGCAGCTTGACCCTGACCTCCTGCGGGAAGCCGCGCGGCGGGTCGGAGCGCCGGTGGAGCCGACGCCCGCAGACCGGGCCGCGCGGGAGATGATCTCGGAGCTGGGAAGGGGCGGCCAGCCCCAGCCGAAGCTCCGGCGCCTCCTGTCCTCGATGCTCGACGACGGTAACCATCGGGCCACGTCTCCGGCCGATCCCGGCCAGGCGGTAGCGGAATGGATGGCGGCGACGCCCGATGAGCGCGCCAGGAGCTTGGTCGACCTCCTCCTCCTCGGCGACGCCCTCCCCCACGGCGGCCGCCGAGGCAAACCTCTTGAATTCCCTCGGCTCGAATCCGCCCCAAGTGCCTGACGCGAGCAACATCCCCCTTCCCGACAAGGTCATATCGATCCACGAAAGTCTCGATACCGCGGGGATGCCCCACGCGCTCGGAGGCGCCCTCGCCCTCGCCTACTACGCCGAGCCGCGGGTGACCATCGACATCGACCTCAACGTCTTCGTCCCGGTCGAGCGCTGGCATGAGGTGGTCGACGCCCTGACCCCGCTGGGCGTCGATCTCGCAGACCTCGACGAAAAGGCGCTCCTGCGAGACGGCCAGTGCCGGCTCTGGTGGGGCACCAACCCCGTCGACGTCTTCTTCGCCTACGACGCCATCCACGAGGAGATGCGGAAGGACGCCCGCCGGGTGCCGTTCGCGGAGATCAAGGTGCCGATCCTCTCGCCCGAGCACCTAGTGGTCTGCAAGGCGATGTTCGACAGGCCCAAGGACTGGCTCGACATCGAGCAGATCCTGGTCGCGACAGAAGCCCTCGACGTTGCCGCGATCGAAGGCTGGCTCGAGCGGATGGGCGGCCGCGACGACCACCGCTTGCAACGCCTGCAGGAGCTGAAGGTCCGGCTCGCGATCTGAGCAGCGCTAGGTAGTCGCCGCGGCGGCCTCGTCGGCGACGACGACCATGTCGGCGTTCGCGACCCGGCCGGCGGGGATCGAGTCGTCACCCGCGAGCAGCTTCGCAAGGGCATCGCGCTTCTCCTCACCGGTGACCAGCCAGAGGATTCGGCCGGCGGCGGCCAGGGTCGGGTAGGTGAGGGTCATCCGACGGTGGTCCTGGTAGGTGCCCTCGGTCAGGGCGACGCGGCGGTCGGCCACCTCGAGCACGCCGTCTCCGGGCACGAGCGAGGCGGTGTGGCCGTCGGGGCCGAGGCCGAGGTGGACCAGGTCGAGCGCATCGGGCAGTGAGGATTCGTATTCGCGGGCGGCGGCGTCGAGGTCGCGCTGGGTCACCGGCATCGGCCGCAGCGCCGACTGGTGATCGAGCGAGAGGCCGAGGACGAGGTGAGTCAGGTTGCGGTCCTCGCTGCCGGGAGCGGCGATCCGCTCGTCGACCTGGAAGAGCTCGGTCTCCGCCCAGGGCATCCCCTCGAGATCACCGAGGATCGCCAGCATCGCCCACGGGGAGCGGCCGCCGCTCATCGCCAACTCGAAGATCCCCCGCTCGGCGACCGCCTCCCTGCCCGCGGCGGCGATCAGCTCGGCGCCGCGCCGCGCGGCGTCCTCGGCGCTGCCAACAACCTCAAACTCCATGGATGTTCGCGCTTTGCTCCGCGCTCACGGCTTCTCGATGTGGCCGCCGAACTGCTTGCGCATCGCCGACAGCACCCGGTCGCCGAAGTCGCCGAGGCCGCGCGAGTAGAAGCGCTCGTAGAGGGCCGCGGTCAGGACGGGGGACGGCACGCCCTCGTCGATCGCCGCGATCGAGGTCCAGCGTCCCTCGCCGGAGTCCGAGACGCGGCCGGCGAAGTCGGAGAGATCGTGCGATTCCTGCAGCGAGATCGCGGTCAGGTCGAGCAACCAGGAGCCGACGACGCTGCCCCGGCGCCAGACCTCGGCGACCTCGGGGATGTCGATGTCGTACTGGTAGTACTCGGGCTGCTCGAGCGGCGCTGTCTCGGCGTCTGCCTCGCGCTCGACCTTGCCGGCGTCGGCGTTGCTGAGGATGTTCAGGCCCTCGGCGTAGGCCGCCATGATCCCGTACTCGATCCCGTTGTGGACCATCTTCACGAAGTGCCCGGCGCCATTCGGGCCGCAGTGCAGGTACCCGTTCTCCGACGGCGAGGGCTCGCCGCTGCGGCCCGGCGTCCGCTCGGCGGCGTCGACCCCGGGGGCGAGCGAGGCGAAGATCGGGTCGAGGCGCTGGACCGCCTCGTCGGGCCCGCCGATCATCAGGCAGAAGCCCCGCTTGAGGCCGAAGATGCCGCCGCTCGTCCCGCAGTCGACGAAGTCGATTCCCTTTTCCCGCAGCATCTCGGCGCGGCGGATGTCATCGCGGTAGTAGGAGTTGCCGCCATCGATGATCGCGTCGCCGGGCTCGAGGACCGCGGCGACGTCGGCGACCGTCTGCTCGGTGATCTCGCCCGAGGGCACCATCACCCAGACCGCGCGCGGGGCCGTGAGGCTCGACGCCAGCTCCTGCAGGGAGCCCGTGCCGTCGGCTCCCTCGCCGGCGAGCTCCTTCACCGCGTCGGGGTTGACGTCGAACACGACGCAGCGGTGGCCGTCGCCCATCAGCCGGCGCGCCATGTTGGCGCCCATCCGACCGAGGCCGACGATGCCCAGCTCCATGGTCGTAACCCTATGCCACTCGGGTAGCCTCACGGACCGATGGCCGAGAGCACGCCGAAGCAGCGCGATCACCGCGCCGACGTCCTGACGATCTTCGGGATCACCGGTGACCTCGCGCGGAAAATGACCTTCCGGGCGCTGTACCAGATCGAGGCCAGGGAAAAGTTCCCGACCAAGCTGCGGATCGTCGGCGTCGCGATCGACGATTGGACCGTCGAGCAGCTCCGCGAACACGCCCGCGAAGCGATCGGCGCGACCGTCAAGGACCCCGACGAGGACGTCTTCGACCGCCTGGCGGCGCGCATCTCCTACATCCAGGGCGACTACGCCGACGCCGACACCTTCGAGCGCGTCGCGAAGGAGCTGGGGAAGCCGAAGCGGCCGGTCTTCTATCTCGAGGTGCCGCCATCGCTGTTCGCGACCGTGGTCGAGGGCCTCGGCCGCGCTGGCCTCGTCGACGACGCCAGGGTCGTGATCGAGAAGCCGTTCGGTCACGACCTGCAATCGGCGAAGGAACTGAACGCCGAGCTGCAGCAGGTCCTGCGCGAGGACCAGATCCTGCGGATCGACCACTACCTCGGGAAGGAGCCGGTGATGGACATCACCTACCTCCGGTTCGCCAACTCGATCCTCGAGCCCGTCTGGAAACGCCAGTACGTCTCGCACGTGCAGATGACGATCGCCGAGAACTTCGGCGTCGACGACCGCGGCCGCTTCTACGACGCGGTCGGGGCGATGCGCGACGTGATCCAGAACCACGCGCTCCAGGTCCTCTCGCTGATCGCGATGGAGCCGCCCGCCGGCCACGGCGAGGACAGCATCCGCGACAAGAAGCTCGAGCTGTTCAAAGCCGTCAGGACCGCCGACCCGGAGCAGTACGTACGCGGCCAGTACGAGGGATTCCACGACGTCGAGAACGTCGCCCCGGACTCGACGACCGAGACCTTCGCGGCGCTCGAGCTCGAGATCGACAACTGGCGCTGGAGCGGGGTCCCGTTCTTCATCCGCACCGGCAAGTGCATGCCGGAGAAGGCGAGCGAGGTGACGATCGTCTTCAAGCGGCCGCCGATGCTCAAGGTCGGCGGCGAGAGACAGCCCGAACCGAACGAACTGACGGTCCGGATCGAGCCGGAGCCCGGCTCACGGATGCGGCTGTTCGCCAAGGAGGCGGGAGAGGAGGCGCTCGAGGCGGCCGACCTCGAAGTCCTGTTCGAAAAGGAACCGGGCTCCGACCCCGAGCCCTACGAGCGCCTGCTGGGAGACGCGCTCGCGGGAAGGACGGAGCTCTTCACCCGCGAGGACGCGGTCGAGGAGACCTGGCGGATCGTCGAGCCGCTGCTCGAAGAACCGGGACCGGTCTATCCCTACGAAAAGGGGACCTGGGGGCCCAAGGAGGCCGAGAAGCTGACCCGCGGGGTCGCGCGCTGGCGCGACCCCTGGCTCCCCTAGCGGCCGCTGCCGAGCTCCTGCTCGCGCTGGGACGCGCGTTCCTCGTTCAGCTCCGCTTCGACCTTCGCGCGCTCGGCGCGCTCCTCGGCGATCGCGGCCTCGGTGCGGCTCTCCTGGGCCTGCTCGCGGTGATGGCGGGCATCGTCGTGCTGGGCCTCGTGCTGCACCTGCCCGAGCTTGCGGCGCTGCCCCGCCCGGCGGGCCATCGAGACGACGACCGCGAGGACGATCAATGCACCGATGACGATGGCGATGATCGCGATGGTGGACATCTCTTCTCCTTCGATTGCTGAGACCTCCCTGTCCCCGATTCCAGGCGGTCCAAACCGCCGAGCTGCCGGCCGAGACTGCATTTGGACACGTCATGGGGACCCAAATGCAGTCTCGGCGATGGGGGGCTATAGGCGGCGGCGGCGAAGCGCGATCCCGGTCAGGACCTCGCGCACGATCCTGTCCGCGGCGAGCGCGGTGATGTCGGCCGATCCGACCGCGGTCGGGATCACCTCGACGAGCTCGGCACCGACCAGGTCGAGCCGCTCCGCGACTTCGCGGCAGGCCCGCATCAGATCGGCTGTAGACATCCCGCCCGGCTCCGGGGTGCCGGTGCCGGGCGCGTAGGCCGGGTCGAGGACGTCGATGTCGACCGAGAGAAAGACAGGCCCCTCCCCCACCGACTCGACCGCCCGCCGCACCGTCGCCTCGAGGCCGATCTCGCGAACCTCGTGCATGAAGATGCTCTCGATCCCCTGCTCGCGCTGCCAGGAGAACTCCTCCTCGCCCGGCCAGTAGCCGCGAAGGCCGATCTGGACGTAGCGGCCGGGATCGACGTGGCCCGCTTCGACCAGCCGGCGCATCGGTGTCCCGTGCGAGACCTCGACCCCGAACACCACCGAGCCGGTGTCGGTATGGGTGTCGAAGTGGACGAGGCCGACCGGCCCGTGGCGAGCCGAGCAGGCGCGGATGTCCGGTTCGGCGATCCCGTGGTCGCCGCCGAGGACAATCGGGATCGCGCCGGCGCCGAGGACGTCGCCGACCGTGCGCTCGATCGCCTCGTGGGAGCCGGCCGGGTCCGCCGGCAGGACCGGGGCGTCGCCGAAGTCGACGATCCGAAGCTCCTCGAAGGCGTCGATCCCGGCCTCGAGGTGCGGGCCCGCGGGGCAGCCGGCTGCGCGGATCGCGCGCGGGCCGAAGCGGGCGCCGGGGCGGTCGGAGACGAGGTCGTCGGTCGGCGCGCCGACGATCGCGACGTCGACGCCCTCGAGCTCGGCCGGGTCCTCTGTGTAGGGCGAGCCGCCATAGGTCAGAAGGCCCGCGAAGTCGGGCTTCTCCCCGTGCTCCCGCCAGCGGTCGAGGGGGTCGATCACGTCAAATCCTCGCGCTTTGCTCGCTGCGCATCGAGCCAGAAATGCTTGCTTGCTCGCTCAGCGCTCACGTCTTGCAATGCTACGCCCGCGACAGAGGCGATCGGTTTCGTAGCGTGTTCTCCTCCGAAGTGCCCCCCTCGAGGTCGAAATGCCCCCCGAGCGCGACCGTGCACGCAAAGGTCGCCCTGCTCTGCGCCGCCCTGATCGCGGCGCTGCTCTTCGCCGCCGGCGCCGCGGCGACCGCAACCGCCGGGAACCTCGCGCCGCAGGGCAGGAGGCTGTTCTTCGGCATCTCCGACACCGGCGACCCGGCCGACTTCGGCGCCTTCAGCAAGCTCACCCACAAGCATCCGGCGCTGATCGAGAGCTTCCGCACCTGGGGCACCGAATTCCCCGACTCGATCGAACGCTGGCAGGATGCGCGCGCGCGTCCGGTGATGCACATCTCGACCGCCGACCCGAGCGACGGCCACGAGCTGATCACGCCGCGCGGGATCGCCCGCGGCGAAGGCGACGAATACCTGATCCGCCTCAACAAGCTGTTCTGGGCGAAGCAGATGCGGGCCTACATCCGCCCGCTCGGCGAGCCCAACCGCTGCCTCAACGTCTGGGCCGCCTACGACTGCGCCGGCAACCCGCGCGACGCCGCCCACAGCCCGCGCCAGTACATCCGCGCCTTCCGCCGGATCTACGTGATCGTCCACGGCGGCGGCAAGCGCAGCGTCATCGACACACGGCTTCGCAAAGCCGGTCTGCCGCCGCTGCGGAGCACGGTCGGCGGCCTGCCGAAGGCTCCGGTCGCGGTCATCTGGAGCACCCTGCCGGCGGGCTCGCCGACCGTCCCCCAGAACCGGCCGCGGTTCTTCTACCCGGGCGACGAATACGTCGACTGGGTCGGGACCGACATGTACTCGGACGACCCCGACTGGAAGGGGCTCTCGGGCCTCTATCGTCGCTTCGACACCAAGCCCTTCGCCCTGCCCGAGTTCGGCGTCGTCGGCGAAGACGACCCGACCTTCATGGGCCGGCTCCTGACCTGGGTCGACCGCCATCGCCGCTGCAAGATGGCGATCTACTACCAGGACTTCGGCTCGACCAACGCCTACCGGATCCAGAACTTCCCCGCGAGCCTCGCCGTCCTCGACGACTGGCTTCACCACCCGCGCATCCCCCACTTCGTCGCCGGCCATCCCACCCCGCCGCCGCCGCCGCCCGGCGGGCTGCCGACGACGGTGACCAAGAAACGCTAACCCTGCTTCTTCCTCTGGCGGTGATCGTGCTGCTTCTTGGCCGCCGCGTGGTTTTTCGCCTTCGGCTTCTTCTTCGCCTTCGGCGGCGGCTTCGGCTTCCTCTTGGGTTTAGGGGCGACGACCCGCGAGGCGACCGCCGATTTGTACCTGTAGGGCACCAGCGCTGTGATGCTCGAGTAGCCGGTCAGGTAGAGGCGGCGACCGTCGGAGATGATCGGGGTGTAGGTGCCGCGCGGATAGGTGAAGACCTTGCGCCCGCTGTGCATCATGTAGCCGCTGGTCGTCTCACCCGAGAACTCGGCCGCATAGACGATTTCGCCGACCGCCGACAGCGACCCGACCACCTGGCCACCGGCGGGCTCGCTCCATCGCACCGAGCCGTCCCTGGCATTGAGCGCGTAGATGTTGCCGTCGAAGGAGCCGATGTAGACGGTCGGCGGGCTGTGCTTCGTCGTCGCGACGGCCGGGCCGGAGTAGGCGTAGCCGCCGGTCGAGTAGCTCCAGGCGACGGTTCCGTCGTGCCGGTCGAAGCTGTAGACGCGGTCGTCGTTGTTGCCGGCATAGACCCGACCGAAGGCGACCGCGGGGGTCGAGTAGAACTCGCCCGACCTGCCGAACCCGGGTCCGAGCGAGCCGCTCTGCCAATCGAGTTCGCCGGTCTTCGCGTCGACGGCATTCATGTAGCCGCCGTAGTCGCCGACGTAGAGCGTCCCGTGGCTGTAGGCGGGGGCGGCCTTGATCGCCCCGCCGAGCGGCGTCGACCAGCGCAGGTTCCCGTTCGCCGTCGCGAGGGCGAACAGTTCGCCGTTTTCGCACCCGAAGTAGACGGTGCGGCCGACGACCACCGGCGAGGACTCGGCCCGCCCCGGCAGCGGCCGTTTCCAGACGATCTTTCCGTTGCCGGCGTTCAGCTTGACGATGTGGCCTGGCACCAGGTTGACGATGTACAGCCGGTGCCTGGCATAGGCGGGCGAGGAGGCGTTGAGGCGGCCGATCCGCCGTTTCCAGATCAGCTTTCCGGTGTCGGCGTCGAGGGCGCGGGCCCAGCCGCTGTTGTCGACGAAGTAGAGGCGGCCGGCGACGTAGATCGGCGGGAACTCGAGCAGCGGCCTCCCGGTGTAGCGCCAGAGTTTGCGGAACGGGGGCTTGATCCCCCTCGCCGGCAGGTATCGGGTCCGGGCGCGGTTGAGCCCGTAGTACGGCCAGTTCACGGTTTTCCTCTTCGGCTTCGGCGGCTTCTGCGCCTGGAACGGGACGCTTGAGTTGTGGATGTCCGCGGGGCGCTTGAGCAGCTCGTAGGCGAGCAGGGCGCCGCCCGCGACCAGCAGGACCGCGGCGAGGATCGCCGCGATCGACGCCCGTCGGTGGGCCTTCCAGGTTTTCGCGATCCGGGCGCGCAGCCGCTTCGCCGCCTTGCTCACCGGCGCAGCTCCCACATCTCGATGAACCCCTGATCGGCGAAACCCATCCTCGTGTACAGGGGCGAGCCCGCCCTCGTTGCCTGCAGCGAGCCGGTGCGCAGGCCCGCCGCCCGAGCGTCGTCGAGGACCTTCCAGACCAGCCAGCCCGCGATCCCCCGCCGCCGATGCTCGGGCGGCGTGGCGACGCCGGTGATCAGGCAGTCGTCGCCGATCTCGATCTCGCCGACGCAGCAGACCTGGGCGCCGCCCTCGGTGGCGGCGTGCCAGCGGATCGAGGTCTGCTCGCCGAGGCCGCTGCGGAACCCGTCGGGCCCGTAGCCGTAGGCGAGGTCGTTGAGCAGCGCCGCCGTGGCCGCGTCTCCTGGGCGCCGCTCGATCCCCTCCGGCTGCGGCGGCTCCGGCCCGAGGTCGGTCAGCTCCAGGGCCATCGCCCGGGGCGCCGCGTCGAGCAGGTGGCCGCGCGAACCGAGCAGCGCGGCGGTCTCACGGTCGGAGTCCGGGACCCAGACGGTCCAGGCCCGAACCCCGGCCGTGTCGTATGCCTCGGCAAGAGCGTCGAGCTCGGCGGCGAGCGCCGCCGGATCGGTGTAGAAGACGGAGTTGAACAGCGAGCGCTCCGGGGTCGATGGAGTCACCGCGGCGAGCAGGCCGTCGCGGCGGATCAGGCGTGAGCCGGGCGCGCCGCTCCCGAACGCCGCGACCTCTTCGCGAACGCCCTCGATCGCCCGCCGCCGCAGCTCCGCCTGGTCGAGGCGCGCGGTCATCCGGGCGCTCAGGCCGGGGCGGCGGCGCGCCGCTCTGCCTCCGCGGCGACCCCGTTGAGGAGCTGCTTGATGCCCTGGCGGACACCGGCGACGATGGCGCGGCCGACGACCGGGACCGTCGGCTGGGTCCGGACCGCGTACACGACCTGGGTGCCGCCGGCGTGCTCGCTCAGCTCGACCGTCCCGACGTGGTCGCGCACCGGCAGTCCGGAGAGGACCGTGTAGGAGAAGCGGGTCGGCGGGCGGTAGGCGAGCACCTCCTCTCGCAGCGGCGGCCCGATGGCGTGCAGGACCCGGATTGCGCCGACTCCGTTCGGCGGCGGATCCCCCTCGCGCTCGAGGTCGACCCGCCGCAGGGGCGTCAGGTCGGCGTAACCGCGGTGGTCGGTGAGCAGCTCGAATACGACCTCGGGCGGGGCCTTGATCTCGCGGACGAAGGTGAAGCTGGCCATCGGTTCTCGGGCAGGCTACCGGGCCGCGAGGAGCTTCCAGCGCTGCGGGTCGGTCCCGTCGACCGGCTCCGCCTCGCCGAGGATCCGCATGTGATCGAGGCTGGAGAGGACGATCTGGAGCGCCCAGGCGCTGGCCGGGGAGTTGACGTTGTCGGGGCCGACGATCTCGGCGACGATCTCGAACGGCTGGCGCTCGCCCCCGGCGAGCGAGGAGCGCACCTTCCCGAGCAGCTGGTCGACCTGGGCCCGGGCCTCGGCGATCTTCGTCGCCGGTTCCCGGAACGGGCGGCCGTGCCCAGGCAGGCAGAGGGCGACGTCGAGCGGCTCGACCTCGTCGAGGCTGCCGAGGAATTCGCCGACCGGGTCGGGGCTGTGGCCGTGGTCGAAGAACAGCACCGTCCGGCCCAGCAGGTGGTCGCCGCTGATCATCAGCTTGCGCTCCGGCTGGTGCAGGACGACGTGGGAAGGAGCGTGGCCGGGCGTCTCGTGCACCCGCCAGGCGCCGAGGTCGGTCTCGACCTCGACTCCGGGCACCAGCTCGCGGTCGGGCTCGACTATCGCCTCAACCCCCGTCTCGTCATCGCCTTTGCGCGACTCGCGGTAGCGCTCGAGCGCCGCCGGTGGGACGCCGCTCTGGCGCGCAACCTCGATCCGGTGCTCGAGCGCGGCGGCCGGGTCGTCGGCGAGGAGCCGGATATGGCCCCACTTCGGGTGCATCCAGAGCTCGCAGCCGGATTCCTCCACGATCGGCGCCGCGAGCCCGTAGTGGTCGGTGTGGGAGTGGGTGCAGACGAGCAGCCTCACGTCGTCGAGGCCGAACCCGGCCTGGGCGAGCGCGAGGTCGAACTGGCGCAGCCTCCCCTTCCCGCCCATTCCGGTGTCGAAGAGGACCACGCCCCCGTCGGCGGCGACCGCCCAGACGTTTCCGTGGGGCACGCCGGGCCAGGGAAGGGGCAGCCGCAGGCGCCAGACTCCGGGCAGCATCCTCTCCGTGCGCGGCGCCTCCGGCCGCTTCCCGCCGCTCATCGATGCAATCCTCGCAGGCTCGGATAGGTTGGCGAGCCATGAGCGCCGAGCGGGCAAGCGTCGCGATTCGGTTCATCGCGGGGCGAGCGGAGCGCGAAAAGGTGTAATGGGCTCGGAAAGTCCGAAGCGCGCTGCGCTCGTCCTCACGGCGCTGATCCTCGTCGCCGGGATCGCCAACCTCAACCTGGCGGTCGCGAACGTGGCGCTTCCCGACATCGGCGAGGCGTTCGGCGCCAGCCAGACCGCACTCAACCTCGTCGCCGTCGGCTACTCGCTCGGCCTCGCCGCCTCGGTCCTGTATCTCGGCGCGCTCGGCGATCGCTACGGACGCAAGCAGATGCTGGTGCTCGGGATGGCGCTCTCGATCCCGGCGTCGCTGCTGGCCGGGTTGGCCCCCTCGACCGAGGTCCTGTTCGGGGCCCGGGTCCTCGGCGGGGTCGCGGCGGGGATGGCGTTCCCAACCACCCTGGCGCTGATCACCGCCCTCTGGTCGGGCCCGGCCCGGACCCGGTCGATCGCCCTCTGGTCCGGGATCGGCGGCTCGATATCGGCCCTCGGGCCGATCATCTCCGGTGCCCTGCTCGAGGGGTTCGATTGGGGCTCGGTATTCCTGATCACGATCCCGCTCGCGGCGCTCGGCCTGCTTCTGGCCTGGCGCTTCCTGCCCTCCCATGTCAACGAGACGACCGGCTCGGTCGACAACCTCGGCGGAATCCTCTCGGTCGTCCTCGTCGCCGCGCTGACGCTGGCGATCAATCTCGCCGCGGTCCCGGCGGCGGGGACCCTCGCGATCGGCCTCGGGCTCGTCGCGGTCGCGGCGACCGCGGCATTCGCGATCCGCCAGCGGCGGGCGCCGTCCCCCCTGTTCGACCTCGCGGTCGCCGGCCGCCGCATCTTCTGGGTCGCCGCTCTCGCCGGGCTGATCGTCTTCGGCGCCCTGATGGGGGCGATGTTCATCGGCCAGCAGTTCCTCCAGAATGTCCTCGATTATTCGACCCTGGACGCCGGCCTGGCGATCCTGCCCGCCGCGGTGTTCATGGTCCTCGTCGCACCGCAGTCGGCGAGGCTCATCGAGGCTCGGGGGGCCCGGTTCACCCTCCTCGCGGGCTATCTGTTCTGCGGCCTCGGCTTCTTGGCGATGCTGGTGCTCTGGAAGGAAGGCATCCCCTACTGGAAGGTCGGCCTCGCCTACGCGCTGGTCGGGGTCGGGGTCGGCCTCGCCGGGACCCCGGCCTCGCAATCGCTGACGGGCTCGGTCCCGGTCAGACGCGCGGGCATGGCATCCGGGACCGCCGACCTCCAGCGCGACCTCGGCGGCGCGATTCTGCAATCGATCCTCGGGGCGTTGCTGACCGCCGGTTACGCGGCGGCGATGAACGAAGCGATCGCCTCCTCGCCCGAACGCGGCCACGTCACCGACCAGATCCAGGGCGAGCTGACCAAGTCGTTCTCGGGGGCGACGAACCTCGCCTCCCGCTACCCCGAATATCACGATCAGATCATCGCCGCCGCCAGGACCTCGTTCCTGCAGGGGGACGCCTGGGCCTACGGCGCCGGGATCGCGGCGATCGCGCTCGGCGCGGTGCTCGTCTTCCTGCTCTTCCCCCGGCGCGAGGACGAGAGGGCGCTGATCGAGCGATATCACGAGGAAGACACCTGAGGCCCGATGGCCTCCGGCGATCAGACCTCCTCCCGCCTGCGGCCGCGCCTGCGCGAGGACGAAGAGGAGCGGGTGACGCCGCTCGAGCTCTTCTTCGACCTCGTCTTCGTCCTCGCGATCACCCAGTGCACGGCGCTGATGTCGCACGACCCGTCGTGGTCGGGGCTGGCCCAGGGGCTGCTCGTCCTCGGGATGCTGTGGTGGGCCTGGGTCGGGTATGCCTGGCTGACGAGCGTGATCGACCCCGAGGAGGGCGCGGTACGCCTGATCATGTTCGGCGCGATGGCGGCGCTGCTGATCGTCGCCGTCTGCGTGCCGAAGGCCTTCGGCGCGCTCGCGCTGACGTTCGCGATCGTCTACGGCCTCGTCCGGGTCGCCCAGATCTGGCTCTTCATCCTCGCAAGCCCCGATGACGACGCGCTGCGCCACTCGGTGCTCGGGCTCGCGGTGAGCACCGCGATCGCGGTCTCCCTGCTGGCCTCGGCGTCGCTGTTCGACGGGCTCGCCCAGGGCTCGATCTGGGCGCTCGCCCTGTTCCTCGATCTCTTCGGCCCCTACCTGATCCCGCCCGAGGGCTGGCGGCTTCACCCCGAGCATTTCGCCGAGCGCCACGGCCTGATCGTGATCATCGCCCTCGGCGAGTCGATCGTCGCGATCGGCGTCGGCGCAGCGGGAAACCTCAGCTTCGGGATCGGCGCCGCGGCGGTGCTCGGCGTGGCGCTGACGGCGGCGATGTGGTGGATCTACTTCGACGTCGTCGCCCTGATCTCGGGCAAGCGACTCGCAGCGGCCGAGCCGGGCTATGTCCAGAACACGATGGCCCGCGACTCCTACTCCTACCTGCACCTGCCGATGGTCGCCGGGATCGTTCTCGTCGCCCTCGGGTTGAAGACGATCATCGGGCACTTCGACGACCACCTCGACACCGTGCCCGCCGCCGCCCTGCTCGGCGGGCTGGCGATCTATCTGCTCGGGCTCGCCGCCTTCCGCTGGCGCCAGGTCCACACGCTCAACCGGCGCCGGCTGATGCTCGCGATAGTCCTCCTGATCCTCATTCCCGTCGCGACCGAAATCCCGGCGATCGCCGCACTCGCGATCGCCGACGTCCTGATCTGGGCCCTGATCGTGATCGAGACGAGGGGCTATGGCGAGGGACGGGCGCGCCTGCGGCGGCCCGATGCCGCCGCCTGAGCGGCGCTAGGGCGCCACGAACTCCGCTGGGTCCGGCCCGGTCCGCTCGCCGGAGTCGAGCCCTTCGATCCGCTCCATCTCCTCCGCGGATAGCTCGAAGTCGAAGATGTCGATGTTCTCCCGAATCCGCTCCGGGGTCACCGATTTCGGGAAGACGACATTGCCGAGCTGGATGTGCCAGCGCAGGATCGTCTGGGCGGGGGACTTGCCGTGGGCGGACGCGATCGAGTTGATCGTCTCGTCGTCGAGGTGCCGGGACTTCGCCAGCGGGCTCCATGCCTCGGTCGCGATGTCGTGCTTGGCGTCCCACCGCCGCAGCTCGTCCTGCTGCAGCCACGGGTGGAGCTCGATCTGGTTGACGGTCGGGCGGGTCGAGGTCTCCGCCTCGAGCCGCTCGAGGTCCTCGACCCTGAAGTTCGAGACCCCGATCGTCCGGCTACCTCCCTCCTCGTGGATTCGTTCGAAGGCGCGCCAGGTTTCGACGAAGAGGTCCTCGGTCGGCATCGGCCAGTGGATCAGGTAGAGGTCGACGTGGTCGAGGCCGAGCCTGCCGAGACTCGACTCGAAGCCGGCCAGAGCCGAGTCGTACCCCTGCTGCGTGTTCCAGAGCTTGGTCGTGACGAAGACCTCGTCGCGCGCGATCCCGGAGGCGGCGATCGCCTCGCCCACGCCCCTCTCGTTGCGGTAGGCGGCGGCGGTGTCGATGTGCCGGTACCCCGCCTCGAGGGCGTCTTCGACCGCGGCCCTGGTGTCGTCCGGTGGGACCTGGAAGACGCCGAACCCGAGCTGGGGGATCCTGACGCCATCGTGCAGCTCGATCTCCGGGATCGCGGTGACTTCGACCATCGTCCTTCCTCTCTATCGCGGGACCCTCGTTCTACTACCCCGGACGATCGGGCTCAACCCGAGCCGGGGCGCTCGACCTCCTGAAGGCCTCCGGCGAGCGCGAAGCAGAGCGCGCCCGTCAGGGTTCCCCAGTTCGCCACCGACTCGCTCAAGACCTCGCCGCCGACGGGGCGGGCGAACGACGCCGCCGCCGAAGCCATGAAGAGGACCGACCCGAGCTGGTTCACCATCACGATCCACCAGCCGAGATCGCGGCTCCGCCAGCACCAGGCCCGGTGACAGGCCTCGGCGATCGCCATCTGGCCCGAGACCAGGAAAAGGGTGCACCCGACCATGTCCGGCGACCAGATCAGGCGATTCTCGGCGCCCGCGCTCAGCCCTTCGATGAACGAGTCGACGAGGAGGACGGCGAAGACGAGAGTCCCGACGAAGAGCGCGGCGGCGCTCAGCCACTCGAGCCGTCGAGGTTCCCGCGCCCACCACCTCCAGCGGTCGCCGGCGAGCATCCCTCTCGCGTCAAGCGTGCGCGGGGCGTTCACCACCTGCAGCAGCGCCGCGTAGGCACCGGTCGAGAAGAAGAAGCCGCCGATCAGGTAGATCCAGCAGGTGGTCCTCGCCGAGGTCCCGGCCAGGGCCAGCGCGGCGCCGAGAGCGAAGAGCGAGCCGCCGATCAGGAACGAGGTTGCGGAGACCCAGTTGACACGGCGCAGGCGGCGAGCGGTCTCGCGCGTGGCGCTCACGTGGGTCACCTCGCCGCCGTCGGAGACGAGGTCGATCCAGCCCCGTCTGCGCGCCGAGCGCGAGGTCCAGATCGCGGTGCCGCCGTGCGGCAGCCGCCACCTCGCGCGGGTGGTGAACGGCCCCGCCCCGTCCCTCTCCGACCCGCCCCACTCCTCGGGGCCCCGGATCGAGCTGGGCGCCGCGGCGGAGATCAGCTCGTCGCGAGGCCGAGCGCGAGCAGCGGGAAGCCCGCCATCAGGCCGAGAAAGGCTCCGACCGCGAGGCCGGTGAGGACCCCTGTGGTGGGCGAGCGGGCGCCGGCGAAGAGGCCGACGAGCACCCCGAAGGCGGCGATTCCAAGACCTAGCCAGAAGATGCCGGGCATGAGCGCGGGCGAGATTATCAGTAGAAATAGGCGCCGGTGGACCGGTCCGGCGGCTCAAAGAGGACGCTGATCCTCGCGGCGATGATCCTCGCCGTCTCGATGACCTTCATCGACCAGACGATCGTCGCGATCGCGGTGCCCGAACTGCAGGGCGATCTGTCGCTTTCCTCGACCGGGGTGCAGTGGATCATCAACGGCTATCTGCTCTCGCTCGCGGCGCTGTTCGCGTTCGGAGGCCGACTCGCCGACATCGCCGGGCACCGGCGGATGGTCGTGATCGGGGTCGTGATCTTCGCCATCGCCTCCGCGCTCTGCGGCGCGACTCCCACCGGCGGCGCCGCGGAGCCGTGGATCATCGCCTTCCGCGTCATCCAGGGCGCCGGAGCGGCGCTGATGTTCCCGGCGGCGCTGGCGATCGTCGTCGCAACCTTCCCCGTCGACGAGCGCGGCCGTGCCCTCGCGATCTTCTTCGGGATCGCAGGCGGCTTCACCTCGATCGGGCCGCTGCTCGGCGGCTATCTCGTCGAGTGGACCTGGCGGGCGATCTTCTGGATCAACATCCCGGTCGCGATCGGGGCCCTGGTCCTGACCGCGATCTCCAGGCCCGACGACACGAGGCACCCGGCGCCGCTCGACTACCGCGGCGCGGTCCTGGTCTCGGGCGGTATGGGGCTCGCCGTCCTCGGCCTGCAGCAGGCGAGCGTCTGGGGCTGGGGCAGCGCCGCGACGATCGGCTGCATCGTCGTCGGCGTCGGTCTGCTTGCGGGGTTCGTCCGCTTCGAGCTCGGCCTCGAGCACCCCCTGCTTCGGATCCGGACCTTCGCGGACCGCGCGTTCGCGGTCGACAACGCGGTCCTCTTCCTGCTGATGATCCCGTTCATCCCGCTGTTCTTCTTCGCCAGCGTCTACGCTCAGGTCGCGCTCGGCGAAAGCGCGTCGGAAACCGGGCTCTACCTGCTGATCTTCTTCGCCGGCTTCTTCGTCGCCACCCAGCGCGGCGGCCGGATCCTCGACAAAAGGGGGGCACGGCCATCGGTGGTTCTCGGCTGCGCGATCGCCGCCGTCGGGTTCGCGCTCTGGGCGCACGAAATGCCCGACCTCTCCGTCGGGTCGCAGTGGCCCTTCATGGTCCTCGCCGGCGCCGGCGTCGGGCTCGTCCTCAGCCCCGCCAACACCGACGCGCTGAATCGGGTTCCGCGCAGCCGCTACGGCGAGGCGACCGGGATCACCCAGACCGTCCGCAACTTCGGCGCGAGCCTCGGCCTGGCGGTGCTCGGCACCGTCCTCATCAATCAGAACCGCTCGCACCTGGAGTCGACGCTTGGCGCCGAGGGCATCCCGAAGGCGAAGGCCGACCAGATCGCCGATGCGCTGTCCAGCTCCGCCGGCGGAAACGAAAGCGCCTTCGCCGAACATGGCGGCGCCCACGCGCACCAGATCTTCTCGGCGATCCAGTACGACTTCGCGCTCTCGACCCGGACCGTCTTCTACGGGATGGCCGCTGTGATGGCGGTCGCCTTCTTCGTCGCCCTGATCTGGATGCCCGCCGGCAGGGTCGAGTCCGAAGACGAAGCAACCGCCGGCGGCTGAGCCGCTAGGTTGGAAGCCGTGAGGATCCTCGCCTTCAGCGACCTGCATCGGAACCTCGAGCAGGCGGCGCAGCTGGTCGAGATGTCGGCCGACGCCGACGTCGTCATCGGCGCCGGCGACTTCGCCTCGATCCACGAGGGGCTGGAGGAGACGATCGACGCACTGGCGCCGATCGCGGCCCCGACCCTGCTCGTCCCTGGCAACAACGAGACCGAGGACGCGCTGCGCGAGGCGGCCGCCGGGTGGAGCGCGGCGACGGTCCTCCACGGTGACGGCACCGAGATCGACGGGGTGGAGTTCTACGGCCTCGGCGCCGGCATCCCGGTGACGCCGTGGGACTGGAGCTTCGACCTCGACGACGAGGCCGCGGCGGAGAAGCTGTCCGCCTGCCCCGAGGGCGCGGTGCTGGTCCTCCACTCGCCCCCCCAGGGCCACTGCGACACCAACGGCAGCGGCGAGCACTTCGGCAGCGAGGCGCTGCTGCGGGCGATCGAGGAGAAGCGCCCGCGAGTCGCCGTCTGCGGCCACATCCACGAGTCCTGGGGCTGCGAGAGCCGGGTCGGCGAGACGCCGCTGCGCAACCTCGGGCCGAAGGGCACCTGGCTCGAGGTCTGACCAGCCGGCGGCCCGTAGTTGAGGTGGAGCACGCCGGGCGCCCGGTCTCGCCGTCGCCGGAGATGTGGACGTCGCCCCTCCCCGCTGCGCCCCGGGCCCAGACCTAGGCGACCGTCCAGGTGTCACCGGAGTGCAGGAGGTCCTCGACGTCCGACATCGACGCGCCGGCGGCGGCCTCGCTGAGCTCCTTCTGCCTGCCCTCGCCGTAGACCGGCCGATCGACCGCCCGCAGAACCCCGATCGGGGTCGGGCCGTTCGGCCGCTCGGAGAGCCTCGCCAGCGCCACCGCGTGGCTCTGGTTCTCGAGGTGGGCGTCGTGGATGACAAGCGCCGCCTCGCCGACCTCCTCGATGTCGGCGACGGTGAGGCTGCCGTCGGGGGCGCGGACGACGCCGCGCTCGCCATCGGCGCCGAACCGGATCGGCTCGCCGTGTTCGAGGCGGATCTGGTTCGGGGCGCCGCCCTTGCCGCGGACGGCGTCGAAGGCGCCGTCGTTGAAGACGTTGCAGTTCTGGTAGATCTCGACGAAGGCGGCGCCGTCGTGCTCGGCGGCGGCGCGCAGGGTCTCGGCGACGTGCTTCTTCTCGACGTCGACGGTTCGGGCGACGAACGAGGCCTCGGCGCCGAGCGCCAGCGCCAGCGGATTGAACGGCGGGTCCTCGGAGCCGAACGGGGTCGACTTGGTGATCTTCCCCTTCTCGCTGGTCGGCGAGTACTGGCCCTTGGTCAGGCCGTAGATCTGGTTGTTG
>DASXBC010000009.1:0-6186 GCA_036406355.1 Solirubrobacterales bacterium
GGGCCGCTCGGTGATCGTCTCCGGGCCGAGCCTGCAGCTGCAGCAGTGCGGCCTGCCCAAGCTCATGGCGCTCGAGCTCTTCAAGCCGTTCATCATGGCCCAGCTGGTCGAGCGCAAAGCGGTCCAGAACATCAAGGCCGCCAAGAAGATGGTCGAGTCGATGATCCCCGAGGTCTGGGACGTGCTCGAGGAGGTCATCCACGAGCACCCGGTCCTGCTGAACCGGGCGCCGACGCTGCACAGGCTCGGGATCCAGGCCTTCGAACCGGTCCTGGTCGAGGGCAAGGCGATCCAGGTCCACCCGCTCGTCTGCCACGCCTTCAACGCCGACTTCGACGGTGACCAGATGGCGGTCCACGTGCCGCTCTCGGCGGAGGCTCAGGCCGAGGCGCGGATCCTGATGCTGTCGGCGAACAACATCCTCTCGCCGGCCCACGGCGCGCCGCTGGCGACGCCCACGCAGGACATGGTGCTGGGGATCTACTACCTCACCTACGGCCCCGACGGCGAGGAGCTGGCGAAGCTCGACGAGCAGCTCGCGAGCGGCAAGAAGGCCGCCTCGAACGGCTCGAGGCCGAAGACGTTCCGCTCCGCCCAGGAGGCCGAGCTCGTCTACGAGAACGGCGGCTGCGGCCTGCACGACCACGCCGAGTACCGGCGGGCCGGGCACGAGCACTTTCTGACCACGGTCGGGCGGATCATCTTCAACGAGAAAATCGAGCGTGCGCTCGCCGACGCCCTCGGCGACGAGTTCGACCCCGAGCAGTACGAGTTCGCCAACCGGGCGCTGAAGAAGCGGGACGTCAACGAGATGGTCTCCGAGCTCGTCGAAGCCTACGGAGCCCCCGCCGTGTCGCAGGTCCTCGACGCCTTCAAGGACCTCGGATTCCACTACGCGACCCAGGCCGGGATCACGGTCTCGAAGAACAACGTCGTCTCGCCGCCCGACAAGGCGGACATCCTCGAGCGCTACGAGAAACAGACCTCGGCGATCCAGTCGCAATACGACGACGGCTACATCACCGCCGAGGAGCGCCATGAGGCGGTCACCTCGCACTGGAACAAAGCGACCGACGAGGTCGCCCAGGCGATGGAGGACAACCTCGACGAGCTGAACCCGATCTACATGATGGCCAACTCCGGCGCCCGCGGGTCGTTCAAACAGATCCGCCAGCTCGCCGGGATGCGCGGCCTGATGGCCAATCCGAAAGGCGAAATCATCGAGCGCCCGATCAAGGCCAACTTCATGGAGGGGCTCTCGGTCCTCGAGTACTTCATCTCGACCCACGGCGCCCGAAAGGGACTTGCGGACACCGCCCTGCGGACCGCGGACTCGGGCTACCTGACCAGGCGGCTGGTCGACGTCGCCCAGGACGTCATCGTCCGCGAAGAGGACTGCAAGACGAAAGAACACATCGAGATGCCGCTTCGCAAGGACGACGGCTCGCTCAACGACAACCTGATCGGGCGGCTGGCGGCGAAAAAGTTCGAGACCAAGCGCGGCCGCGAGCTGCTGAAGCGGAACCAGGAGATCTCCCAGGTCGAGGTCGAGGAGATCGCCGAGGCCTTCGGCGACGAGGAGGTCAAGGTCCCGGTTCGCTCGACGCTCAAGTGCGAGGCGGAGTCCGGAGTTTGCCGCGCCTGTTACGGGATCGCTCCGGCGACCGGGTCGATCGTCGACATCGGTGACGCGGTCGGGATCATCGCTGCGCAGTCGATCGGCGAGCCCGGCACGCAGCTGACGATGCGGACGTTCCACACCGGCGGCGTCGCCGGCCAGGACATCACCCAGGGCCTGCCGCGGATCGTCGAGTTGTTCGAGGCGCGCAAACCGAAGGGTCTCGCGCAGATGGCCGAGGCGGCCGGGAAGGTCTCGGTCGAAGAGACCGACAAGGCCGTCAAAGTGATCATCACCGAGTCGAGCGGCGAGGAGCACGCGCACTCGTTCCCCGCCCGCACCCGCCTTCACATCGCCAACGGCGACAAGGTCGAGGTCGGCCAGCAGCTCAACGAGGGGTCGCTGTTCCCCGCCGACCTGCTGGCGATCCGGGGCCGGACCGACACCGAGCTGTACCTCGTCGCCGAGGTGCAGAGGGTCTACCGCGCCCAGGGGGTCGACATCAACGACAAGCACATCGAGCTGATCGCGCGCCAGATGCTGAAGAAGGTGCGGGTCGAGTCGAAGGGCTCGACGAGCCTGCTGCCCGGCCAGCTCGAGGATCGCGGCAACCTCAAACGCCTCAACAAGAAGACCAAAGAAGACGGTGGCACCCCGGCCAAAGGCGAGGAGGTCATCCTCGGGATCACCAAGGCCTCGCTGGCGACCGAGTCGTTCCTCTCGGCAGCCTCCTTCCAGGAGACCACCAAGGTCCTCACCGATGCGGCGCTGGAGGGCAAACGCGACAAACTCGTCGGCCTCAAGGAGAACGTGATCATCGGCAAGCTGATCCCGGCCGCGACCGGACTCAAGCACTACCGCACTCTCGCGGTCGAGCCCGCGGTCCCGGTCGAGCCGCCCAGCGACGAGGTCCTGCTCGACGAAGACGAGCTCGCCGCCGAGCTCGGCATCGACGACGGCGAAGCGCCGGTCGAGAGCTTCGGGCCCTCCTTCGCGGAGGAGCTCGAGGAGCTGGCGCAGGAGATCGAGCAGACGTCGGACGAGACTCCTAAATAGGTGGGTGGGGTAGGCACCCTTCCTGGTAACCCGCCCTGCGGGCTCACAAGTTCCCAGGAAGGGCACCCACCCCACCCCCTCGAGGCGACGCGCCCTTGTCCGGCGATGACGACTCGGCGCGGCAAGTAACTTTCGGGTGTGAGCAGAGCCGAGAAGGTGTGCGTTGTCGGGGCCGGCAGCTCGGGGATCGCGGCGTGCCAGGTCCTGAAGGCGCGCAGGATCGCGTTCGACTGCTTCGAGAAGGGCTCCGGCGTCGGCGGCAACTGGCGCTACGAAAACGACAACGGCCTCTCCTCCGCCTACCGCTCACTCCACATCAACAGCGGGCGGCGGATCATGTCCTACCGGGCATACCCGATGCCCGACCATCTGCCGGACTACCCGGACCACTTCCAGATCGCTCGCTACTTCGACGATTACGTCGACCACTTCGGCCTCCGCGAGGGGATCGCGTTCAACACCGAGGTGAAGCGGGTCGAGCCCGTTGACGGGAGTTGGGAGGTCACGGTGGAGGGCGCCGGGGGCACCGCCGAGACCCGTCGCTACCGCGCGGTGATGGTCGCCAACGGCCACCACTGGGACCCGCGCTGGCCCGAGCCGCCGTTCCCGGGGGCCGAGGAGTTCGCCGGCGAGCAGATCCACGTCCACCACTACCGCGAGCCGGACACCCTCGTCGGCAGGCGCGTCCTCGTCCTCGGGATCGGCAACTCGGCGGTCGACATTGCCGTCGAGTCGTCGCGGATCGCCGAGGCGACCTTCCTCTCGATGCGGCGCGGCGCCTACGTCCTCCCAAAGTTTCTCGGCGGCAAGCCGATCGACGAAGTCTCGCCCGCGTGGACGACCCGGCTGCCGCTCTCGATCCGGCGGGTGGTGATGTCGCGGATGCTCAACCTGGCGGTCGGCGATGTCACCGACTACGGCCTGCCGAAGCCCGATCACAAGCTGCTCGAGGCGCACCCGACGGTCTCCTCGGAGCTGCTCCCCCGCCTCGGACACGGCGACATCGCCGTCAAGCCGAACATCGACCGTTTCGCCGGCGGTCGAACCGTCCGCTTCGTCGACGGCAGCGAGGAGGAGATCGACCTGGTCATCTACTGCACCGGCTACCGGATCACCTTTCCGTTTCTGCCCTCCGAGGTCTTCGAGGCGAGGGACAACCGGATGCCGCTCTACCGGCGGGTCGTCTCGGTCGAGAATCCCGGCCTCTTCTTCATCGGGTTCGTCCAGCCGCTGGGGCCGGTCATGCCGATCGCCGAGGCGCAGTCCGAGTGGGTTGCCGACCTCCTCCGCGGAAGCGCGCAGCTGCCGACGACGGCAGAGATGCAGGCCGAGATCTCAGACCACGACGAGGCGATGAGGAAGCGGTTCGTCGTCTCCAAGCGACACACGATCGAGGTGGACTTCCACCCCTATCTGCGGCAGATTCGGCGCGAGAGAAAGCGGGCGGCTCAGAGCGTCTGAGAGGGAGGCCGGTGCGTCTCCCTTGCTGCTGGGTTGTCCGCTTCGCGGACAACAGGACGCCGCAGCTCGCGAGGCACACCCGCCTCCTCCCCTCGACGCCGCAGCGACGGCGCCATTGGGGTGGGGTGGGGGCCGCGGGGGCGCGGCGCGAAGGGTGGCCTGCGGCCATGCCCCTCGTCGGGGCCCGAAGCGGCGTCCTCCTCGGGCTCTGGTTCCTGGCTCGCCCACCAGACGAGCCAGAGCGAGCCGAGGACCGGAATCTTCAGCACCACGAGCAGGAAGAAGATCGGTAGGAACCCGTGCATCAGGCTCAGTCTAGACCGCTTGCCCACGCCGTCAACGCCTCGACCTGAACTTCCTCGAGGCCGAGCTCGGGCTCGGTCGGCACGAGCAGCGTCGGCTCCTGGCGCGCGCGCGCCCACTCGTAGCAGCTCTCGTCGAAGCTGTCGTCGATCCAGGCAAGGGCCCGGCCCTTCCCGTAGTCGGAGAGGGGGCCCAGCTTCCAATGCGCGGAGCCGAACCGGGCCGCCCCCTCGAAGGTCAGGTGGGGAAGCTCCGGGAGGCCGAGGATGTTCGGCAGGTAGTCGTTGGCTTTTTCCTCCCAACCGGTCGCCCAGACCAGGTCGTACAGCTCGGCGAGGCGCTTCAGCCGCTCGCCGGCCGCGATCGAGATGCAGTGGACCATCCCGTCGACCAGCTCGAACCGCGCTTCCTCGCGGCTCGGAGGCTGCTCGAACCCGAACAGCGAGATGACCCCGTCGACGTCGACAGCGAGGATCGGTCGACTCATGGCCGCGGCCGGCTACCAGCGGTAATGCGCGAAGGCCTTGTTGGCCTGGGCCATGCGGTAGATGTCGTCCTTCCGCTTCCAGGCCCCGCCCTGCTGCTGGATCGAGTCGAGGATTTCGCTCGCCAGGCGATCCGACATCGAGTACTCGCGGCGGTTGCGGGCGAAGTCGACCAGCCAGCGGACCGCGAGGGTGCGGGCCCGGCGAGCCGGCACCTCGACCGGCACCTGGTAGGTCGCGCCGCCGACCCGGCGAGAGCGAACCTCGAGCACCGGGGTCAGCTGTTTGATCGCAGCCTCGAGTGTCTCGACCGGATCATCGCCGCTGCGCTCGCCGACGATCGCCAGCGCGTCGTAGACGATCCGCTCGGCGAGCGACTTCTTGCCGTCGGACATCACCTTGTTGATCGTCTGCTGGACGAGCCGGTTGCGGAAGCGGGCGTCGGCCTCGACCGGCCGGATCTGCGCTGCGGAACGGCGCGGCATCAGGAGGCCTTGACGCCGTAGCGCGAGCGGGCCTGCTTGCGATCGGAGACGCCGGCGGCGTCGAGGGTGCCGCGGACGACCTTGTAGCGGACGCCCGGCAGGTCCTTGACCCGGCCGCCGCGGACGAGGACGACCGAGTGCTCTTGGAGGTTGTGGCCCTCGCCCGGGATGTAGGTGGTGACCTCCATCCCGTTCGTCAAGCGCACACGGGCGATCTTGCGAAGCGCCGAGTTCGGCTTCTTCGGGGTCACGGTCGCGACGCGGGTGCAGACGCCACGCCGCTGCGGCGCCGCGACCCTCTTCTTGCGGCCCTGCCCCGACTTGAGGCCCGGCGTCGTCGTCTTCTTCTTAGGCCGCTTGCGGCCCTTGCGAATAAGTTGATTCGTGTTCGGCACGGCCGCGCATGGTAGCGGGCCGCGGCTCTCGGAGCGAGAACCAGCAGCAATCCGCCGAGCATCAGCCCGGCCGCGGCGGCGAGCTCCGCGTAGTACCCGCTCTGCAGCACGGCGGTCGCCCCCGAGAAGCGCGCCGCCTGGGCGCCGGCGTCGAGCCCGGCGGGCCGGTCGACGAGGAGGGCCACGGCGAGGCTGGCGAGACCGAGGGCGAAGACCACCCGGCCGAGCCGGTTGCGCCCGGTCCGGGCCGCGACCAGGCCGAGCGCGATCGCGAGCGCGCCGACGGGTGCGAGCAGATAGGCGTGAGCGGCGCCGGCGGGTTCGACCGCGACCAGGGGAGGGGTCGCGCCCGGCAGGCCCGCGTAGCCGGGCTGGCCGACCTC
>DASXBC010000010.1:0-7619 GCA_036406355.1 Solirubrobacterales bacterium
GCGGCGACCATCACCAGCATCCGGTTGGCGCCGAGGACGTCGTCGACCAGCTTGATCGAGCGCTCCTGCCCGACCGCGAGCGGCGTCAGCGTCTCGGGGAAGGTGACCGTCTCGCGCAGCGGCAGGACCGGCAGCGCGTCGGGCAGCGGCTGGCTGGCACGGATCGCGTCCTCGGGGTCAAGGGGCGACTCGACGACTTCGAGGGCCGGCGTCCCCTCCATCTCACTCCCGCCCAATCGGCACTCGGCGTGTCGTCTCGGCGGGGTCGCGGAGGGGCAGGTCGATCCGCAGGACCCCGTCCTCATAGCCGGCCGTGGCCTGCTCGGGGTCGACCTCGGCCTGGAGCTCGACGACGCGCCGGAACGGCCCCGACGGGATCTCGACCTGCTGGTAGACGCGCCCCTCGGTCTCCTGGACCGGCCGCTCGCCCACTATCGCCAGCGCCCGGCCGCTGACCTCGATCCCGATCGCGTCGAGGTCGACGCCGGCGAGGTCGACCTTGACGACAGCACGCTGCGGGTCGCCGCAGTAGTAGACATCGACGTTCGGCGAGAAGCCGGTGCTGCGGCGGCTGACGTAGGCGGCGCGGCCCCAGCCGCCGCCGAGCATCTCGTCCATCTCCCGCCGCATGCGGGCGAAATTCACGAACAGGTCGCGCTGTGGCATGCCGAAAACATAGCCAGGCCGGCCGCCGGGCGGCGCCTATGCGGCGATGCGGGAGTGGTCCTGATTCGCCCAGCGCGGCGGCCGCATCAGGAGGACCGGCTGCCGGGGCGGGACCAGGCCCTCGGGCCGGTTCGGGCGGAACGTCGTGCAGGGCCGGCCGAGGTCGAGGGCGCAGAGAAGGTTCTGGTGGAAGTAGCAGTCCTCACAGCTCGGCTTCGGCTTGCGCGGCATCGCGGCGCATCGTGGCACTCTCGGCACGCACCCGCGACGGGCATTTCCGCAAAGCGCAACCTCTTTGAAACAAGCCATTCACATCTTCCCCGCGTCTTGCGGGCGACGGATTCCGCCGGCGTTACCATTGGGGCCGTGGAGGCTCACGAGCGGACCCAGAAGCTGGCGGCCTCGCCGCAGCTGTTCGAGAGCGAATTCCTCAACTTCTTCTCGCGGGTGCACCCGGCGATCCCCGCGGTCGTCTTCCTCCCGGTGATCGTCGTCATGGAGTGGTTGGGCGCCGACCGCGGCCTCGCCGCCTGGCAGCTGGCGCTCCTGACCCTCGGCGGCGTCGGGATCTGGACCCTGACCGAGTACTGGCTGCACCGTCTGATCTTTCACTGGGAGCCCGACAACGCGTTCGGGAGGCGGATGCACTTCATCATTCACGGCATCCACCACGACCACCCCAACGACAAGCTCCGCCTGGTGATGCCGCCGGCGGTCTCGATCCCGCTCGCGGCGCTCTTCTTCTTCGGCTTCATCCTCCTGTTCGGCAGCCCGGAGGCCTACCCGCTGTTCGGCGGCTTCATCGGCGGCTACCTGGCCTATGACTACATGCACTACTACGTCCACCATTTCGTGCCGAAGTCGAATCTGGCCAAGAAGCTGCGCGAGCAGCACATGCGCCACCACTTCCAGGACCACCGCTACGGGTTCGGGGTCTCCTCGCCGCTCTGGGATCTGGTCTTCCGCACCCTTCCCCGCCGCCGGCGCAGCTGAGCCGCCCCCGCGCGAGCGGGAGCGGACGCGGCGGCGTCCTGCACTCGCAGTGCCACCTCGAGCTCGAACCGGGCGCTCGGGTCATCGAGCTGCTCGCCGAGCAGCTCGCGAAGGCGCTTGACTCGGTAGCGAACCGTCTGCGGGTGCAGGTGCAGCGCTCGCGCCATCTCAACCGAGTTGCCGCGGTGGTCGATGTAGGCGAGCGTCGTCTCCCGCATCCGCCCGCGCGCCCGCTCGGTCAATCCCGCGAGCGGTGCCAGCCGCCTCGCGGCCATCCGCCGCGCCAGCCCCCGGCCCTCGAAGAGCATCAGCGCTCCGAGGTGCTCGTCGGCGAACACCGCGCCATCCGTGGGCAGCGCCCCGGCCGCCGCGGCCCCGATCGCGGCCCTGGCAAGCGACCACGACGCCGAGAGCTCGGCCGGAGTCCCCGGGGGCCCGATCGCCAGCGGGGCCGAGTCCGCGGCCCGCTCGAGCGCGGCGCGCCGGCCGGGCCCGTCGGGGTCGGGGACCAGGAGGCAGCCGAGATCCTCGAGACCGACGGCGAGGCAGTCGGCGGGAAGGCGTCGCGAAATCCGGCCGAGGTCACCCTCGGAGCAGGCCGCGGCGGCGACGCGACGCGGCAGCGCCCAGCCGGCGGCCCGGGCCACGGCCTGGGCGTCATCCTCGCTCGCACTGGGCTCCCCGATGAGGAGCGCCGCCAGCTCGCGGCGCCGACGGCGGCGGACATCGTCGAGCTCGGATTGCGCCTGGGCGAATCCCTCGACCGAGTCGGCCGAGAGTTCGTCGATGTAGGCGAAGATCGCCTCGGCGAGGAGGCTCAGCGCCTCCGGGTCAAGCCCGGCGTCGCGGCCGGTCGCCGACAGGTGCCGCCAGGCGATTCGGGCGCCGACGCGGTAGGCGGCCTGGAGCGAGTCGAGGGTTCGGCCCTGGCGCAGCTCGCCGCGGCCGAGGGCGAGGTAGACCTCGCGGCCCGGCTCGCGGCCGGCCCGCGGGTTCCTGACCAGGGCGACGAACTGGGACAGCGCCTCGCCGACGCCGGTCCGCACCCCGCGCCCGAAGCTGCCCTCGAGCGGCCGCGCGTACTCGGGCACCTCGCGGGCGATCGAGGCGAGGATCTCCTCGGTCACGGCGCCAAGCTCGGGCTCGATCAGGTCGGCGACCTGCGCCGGAAGCGCGCGCCAGGGCTCGGAGTGGTCGATTTTTGTCATTTCATGACAAGAACTGTGGTGCAGAACTTGGCTTAGGGGGCAATTTTTATCGAAACTGATGGATACCTTCCAGGGCATGGGCGACATGAGTCGGTTCGAGAAGACGGTGAACCTCGGCGCCGTGGTGGTTCCCTTCGCAGCGACCCTCGCCGCGGTGGTGCTGCTCTGGAACAGTGCCGTCAGCGTCGCCGACCTCTCGATCGCCGCCGCCATGTACCTGCTGACCGCGATCGGCATCACGGTCGGCTACCACCGGCTGCTCACCCACCGCTCGTTCCAGACTTCGAAGCCCGTCGAGTACGCGTTCGCGATCCTCGGCTCGATGGCGGTCCAGGGACCGGTCATCTCCTGGGTCGCCGACCACCGCAAGCACCACGCCCACACCGACCGCGAGGGCGACCCCCACAGCCCCCACGTCGGACATGGCGACGGCGTCAGCGGCGTCTTCGCCGGCCTCTGGCACGCCCACACCGGCTGGCTGCTCTCAAGCCAGGGACGGGCCGATTGGCGACGCCACGCCCCCGACCTCTACGAGGACCCGCGGATGCGGCTGATCTCCCGTCACTTCGGCTGGCTCACCCTCGCCGGCCTCGCGATCCCGGCGCTCGCCGGATACCTGGTGAGCGGCTCGGCGGCCGGGGCGCTGACCGGCCTTCTCTGGGGCGGTCTCGTCCGGGTCTTCTTCGTCCACCATGTGACCTGGAGCGTCAACTCGGTCTGTCACTTCCTCGGCAGCAGGAGATTCGATACCGACGATCGCTCGACCAACGTCTTCTGGCTCGCCGTTCCCTCGCTCGGAGAGTCCTGGCACCACAACCACCACGCGTTCCCGCGCTCAGCCGTTCACGGGCTGCGCAAATGGGAGGTTGACCCGTCGGGCCTGATCATCGCGGCGATGGAGAGACTCGGCGTCGCACGGAACGTCGTTCGCATAACACCGGAGCGCCAGCGCCAGCGAACCATCTGAATTACCCACCCGCTGGGAAACTCAAGCCATCATTCGGTGTGGACGTTGCCACACCGTCCAGTGTGCAGTCACGCCCAACAGTGACTGTGTAACACTGCTGATCGAGGTGAACCGCTGACGACTCGTGCTGCCATGAGGGTGCACGGGGTGAAAGGACACAAATGCCAAGCACTACACACGTCCTTGATGAGGCCAGGGACCTGGTCACAAAACGCCTGGCCGAGCTCGACGAGGAGCGCAGGCGCCTCGAGCGTGCGCTCTCGGAGTTGGGCGGGAAAGCGAAAAAAGGAGCGCGTCGATCGCGCCGCCGCGGCCGGCCCAAAGGGTCGGGCGCGAAAAAAGCCAAAAAAGGCAAAGGTCGCGCCACCACACGTCGCCGCAGGCGCTCCGGCACACGCGCGGATCAGGCGGTGAAACTGGTGGAGAAAAATCCGGGCATCTCCGCCTCGGAGATCGCGAAAAGAATGAAAATCAAACCCAACTACCTGTACAGGGTGCTGGGTGAGCTGGAGAAAGAGGGGCGGGTCAAAAAGAAAGGCCGCTCCTACAGCGCCAAATGACCTCAGGAGGCCGGCCCGTTGGGCCGGCCTCTCTCGTATCTAGACCAGCCCGAGATCACTGACGGCTTCGCGCTCCTCGCGGAGCTCGGCGGCGCTGGCGTCGATCCGCTCACGCGAGAACTCCGGCACCTCGAGCCCCTCGACGATCCGCCACTCGCCGCCGGAACAGGTACACGGGAAGCCCGAGACGATCCCCTCATCGACCCCGTAGGAGCCGTCGGCGGGAACGCCCATCGACACCCAGTCGCCCTCGGCCGTGCCGAGCACCCAGTCGTGGACGTGGTCGACCGCGGCGTTCGCCGCCGAGGCTGCGCTCGATGCGCCGCGGGCCTCGATGATCGCCGCACCCCGTTTCGCCACCCGGGGGATGAACTCGTCGGCGATCCAGACCTCGTCGTCGACCTCCTCCCAGGCGCCGGCGCCGCCGACACGGGCGTTGACGAGGTCCGGGTACTGGGTCGTCGAGTGGTTGCCCCAGACGGTCATGTTGGTGATCTCGGAGACCTCGCGGCCGAGCTTGTTTGCGACCTGGGCGATCGCCCGGTTGTGGTCGAGCCGCATCATCGAGGTGAACCGCTCGCGCGGAACGCCGTCGGCGTTGGAGAGCGCGATCAGGCAGTTGGTGTTGGCCGGATTTCCGACGACGAGGACGCGGACGTCGTCGGCGGCGCCGGCGGCGATCGCTTCGCCCTGCGGCTTGAAGATCCCACCGTTGGCCTCGAGCAGGTCCGAGCGCTCCATTCCCGGCCCGCGGGGGCGGGCGCCGACCAGTAGGCCGACGTTGCAGCCGTCGAAGGCGGCGTTCGGGTCGTCGAAGATGTCGATCTTGCGCAGCAGTGGGAAGGCGCAGTCGTCGAGCTCCATCGCTGTGCCCTCGGCGGCCCTGACCGCGTCGGGGATCTCGAGCAGGCTGAGCTCGACAGGCGTGTCGGCGCCGAGCATCTGACCGCTCGCGATGCGGAACAGAATCGCGTACCCGATCTGGCCGGCGGCGCCGGTGACTGTGACTTTGACGGGAGTGCTCACTTGAAGGGTCCTCCTGGGGTGGTGATTGTCAGCTTTGCGCCATCGCAGCCCGGAGCCGCTCGTCGATCGCAGCGAGGAACTCCTGGGTCGTGAGGTACTCCTGGTCGGGACCGACCAGGAGCGCAAGGTCTTTGGTCATGCTGCCCGCCTCGACCGTCTCGACGCAGACCCGCTCGAGCGTCTCGGCGAAGCCCGACACCTCGGGGGTGTCGTCGAGGCGACCGCGGGCGGCGAGAGCGCGTGTCCAGGCGAAGATCGAGGCGATCGGGTTGGTCGAGGTCGGCTTCCCTTCCTGGTGCAGGCGGTAGTGCCGGGTGACCGTGCCGTGCGCCGCCTCAGCCTCCACCGTCTTCCCATCGGGGCTCATCAGGACGCTGGTCATCAACCCGAGCGACCCGAACCCCTGGGCAACGGTGTCCGACTGGACGTCGCCGTCGTAGTTTTTGCAGGCCCATACGTAGCCGCCTTCCCACTTCAGGGCAGCGGCGACCATGTCGTCGATCAATCGGTGTTCGTAGGTGAGGCCGGCGGCCTCGAAGTCGTCCATGAACTCACTCTCGTAGATCTCGGCGAACAGGTCCTTGAAGCGCCCGTCGTAGCGCTTCATGATCGTGTTCTTGGTCGAGAGGTAGACCGGGTAGCCGCGATCGAGGCCGTACCGCATCGAGGCGCGGGCGAAGTCGCGGATCGAGTCGTCGAGGTTGTACATCGCCATCGTCACACCGCCGCCGGGGAAGTCGTAGACGTCGAGCTCGACCGGGTCGTCGCCATTGGTCGGTGTGTAGGTGAGGGTCAGCGTCCCCTCGCCCGGCACCACCAGGTCGGTGGCCCGGTACTGGTCGCCGAAGGCGTGGCGGCCGATCACGATCGGCTTGGTCCAGCCCGGCACCAGCCGCGGGATGTTCGAGATCACGATCGGCTCGCGAAAGATGACGCCGCCGAGGATGTTGCGGATCGTCCCGTTCGGCGAGCGGTACATCTCCTTCAGGCCGAACTCCTCGACCCGCGCCTCGTCAGGGGTGATCGTCGCGCACTTGACGCCGACGCCGTGCTGTTTGATCGCTTCCGCCGCTTCGACGGTGATTTGGTCCTCGGTCGCGTCCCGGCTCTCGATCCCGAGGTCGAAGTAGACGAGGTCGATATCGAGGTAGGGCAGGACCAGCTGCTCCTTGATGAAGGCCCAGATGATCCGGGTCATCTCGTCGCCGTCGAGCTCGACGACGGGGTTCTTGACAACGATCTTCGACTGGGCCTCCACCGCGAATCCGATGCTATCGACGCCGGGGCTCCGGGTCAGGCCCGCCATCTTTGAACGCCGTCTATCGTCTTCCCGTATGGACGGGCAGTCCGATTGCCCCACCGACCAGGAGGTCCGATGAACACCTACGTGATCCGCCGGGAAAAGGCGTGGAAGACACCCGAGGAGCTGGGCGAGACCGCCGAGCGCTCGAAACAGGTCGCCGCCGACGATTTCCCGCAGGACATCCGCTGGATCCGCAGCTACGTGATCAAGGAGGACGGAGGAACCCTGGGCACCGTCTGCATCTACCAGGCGACCAGCATCGAGGCCGTCAAAGAGCACGCAAAGCGGGTCGACATGCCCGCCGACGAAGTGTTCGAGGTCGCCGACACCGTGATCATCAGGCCCGATCCGGAGCCGCAGACGGCGACCGCCTAGCCACTGGGCGGGTCTCCTGCGAGAATGCGCGCGTGGCAACTGCCGAGCGTCCAGTCTCGCGGGAGACCCACCGGGTCTTCAACCAGCCCCCACCGCTGGAGGACTACAACCCCTTCGACGCCGACCGGCCCCTGGTCGAGGCGCTGAGGCGCGAGGGCGCCGACTGGGCCGAGGGCCGGGCGCGCGAGATTGCGGCGATCACGGGATCGCACCAGACGATCCGCTGGGGCTTCGAGGCGAACGAGAAGAAGCCGGTCCTCCGCACCCACGATCGCTACGGGAACCGAGTCGACGAAGTCGAGTTCGACAGCTCCTGGCACGAACTGATGCGGATCGGGATCGACAACGGCCTCCACGCATCGCCGTGGCGCGATCCCGGGCCCGGCGCCCACGTCGCCCGCGCGGCGATGTTCATGCTGCTGATGCAGGCCGAGAGCGGCGTCGGCTGCCCGATCTCGATGACCTACTCGGCGATCCCGGCGATCCGCAAGCAGCCCGACGTCGCCGAGGAGTGGGAATCG
>DASXBC010000011.1:0-2507 GCA_036406355.1 Solirubrobacterales bacterium
GCACGGCTTCGCGATCCACTTCGACCAGATCGTCCCCCCGCCGGGCGTCGACGTCGGGATGGTTGCTCCGAAGGGCCCCGGGCACCTTGTCCGGCGCCAGTATGTCGACGGCCAGGGCGTCCCTTGCCTGATGGCGGTCCACCAGGACGCCACCGGTGACGCCCACGCCCTCGTCCTCGCCTACGCGGCCGGGATCGGTGGCGGCCGCGCGGCGATCATCGAGACGACCTTCAAGGACGAGTGCGAGACCGACCTCTTCGGTGAGCAGGCGGTCCTCTGCGGCGGCGCCTCGGAACTGGTCCGGGCCGGCTACGAGACCCTGGTCGAGGCCGGCTATGACCCGCGCCTCGCCTACTTCGAGTGCCTGCACGAGCTGAAGCTGATCGCCGACCTGATGTACGAGAAGGGGATCCAGGGGATGCGCTACTCGATCTCCAACACGGCCGAGTACGGCGACATGACTCGCGGTAGACGGGTGATCGGCGAGGAGTCGAGGGAGGCGATGAGGAAGGTGCTCGAGGAAATCCAGTCGGGCGCCTTCGCCCGCGAGTGGATCGCCGAGAACCGGGCCGGGGGCGAGAACCTCTCGCGGATGCGCGAGGAGGGCGCCAAGCACCCGATCGAGTCTGTCGGCAAGGACCTCCGCGGCACGATGTCCTGGATCGACCAGGACTTCTGAGCTAGGCGGCGCCCGAGGGCCCGCCGTGAACGCGGGTCTCGCCCTCGGGCATCTGGCCGTCGCGGCCGACGTAGCCGTCCTTGCCCCCGATGCAGACGTAGACCGCGTCCTCGGTGTCGCTGAGGTTGCGGATCTGGCGCACCGTCGAGGCGTCGACGCGGGCGATGCCGCCGGGCTCGAGGACGTGGCTCGTCCCGTCGCCGAATTCGATCTCGACCCGGCCGCGGTGGAGGAAGTAGAGCTCCTCCTGCTCGTCGTGGAAGTGGCGGCCGGTCTCGTAGGAGGGCGGCACCACGATCGCGTTGACGCCGAATGCGGTCACCCCGAGGCCCTTGCGAATCTTGCGGAAGCCCCAGCCCTCGCCGAGGTCATCGATGTTGGCGACGGCGTAGCCCTCGCCCTCGACCGCCTGCGTCCCACTCTCCTCGGGCATCGGCCCATCGTACGCGACGCGGCTCGGGGCGTGGGCCGGGTCCACCCGCAACGGTCATTAACCTGTCGCCTCCGCCCGACGACGATGACCCCGACGACGAGAACAGCAGAGATCCCGACCGACCTGAAGCCCGCCGACGGCCGCTTCGGCTGCGGGCCGTCCAAGGTCCGCCCGGAGGCGCTCGCGAGGCTCGCCGAGCGAGCCGACCTGATGGGGACCTCCCACCGCCAGGCTCCGGTTCGCGACCTGGTCGGGTCGGTGCGCGACGGCCTCGCCGAGCTGTTCGGCCTGCCGGACGGCTACGAGGTCGTGCTCGGCAATGGCGGCGCCACTGCCTTCTGGGACACGGCCGCGGCCTGGCTCGTGCGCGACCGGGCCCTTCACCTCACCTATGGCGAGTTCTCGCAGAAGTTCGCCAAGGAGACCGCCGGGGCTCCGTTCCTCAAGGACCCGATCCTGGTCGAGGCCGAGCCTGGCGACGCCCCCGAGCCGGTTGCCGACCCCGCCGCCGACGCGATCGCCTGGGCCCACAACGAGACCTCGACCGGCGTGATGGTCGAGGTCGGCCGTCCCGAGGGCGCGGGGGATGCGCTGGTCCTGATCGACGGCACCTCCGGGGCGGGCGGCCTGCCGCTCGACCCCGCCGAGGCCGACGCCTACTACTTCGCGCCGCAGAAGGCCTTCGGCGCCGACGGCGGGCTCTGGCTCGCCCTGCTCGGCCCGGCCGCGATCGCCCGCGCGGCGGAGCTCGACGGTGCCGCCGGCCGCTGGCAGCCCGCCTTTCTCTCGCTGCCGACGGCAATCGAGAACTCGCGCAAGAACCAGACCTACAACACGCCCGCGCTCGCCACCCTGCTGTTGCTCGCCGACCAGATCGAGTGGATGCTCGCCGAAGGCGGGCTCGAGTGGTGCGTCGGCCGCTCGAGCGCCTCCTCGGGCAGCCTCTACGGCTGGGCCGAGGAGGCCGACCTCGCGACCCCGTTCGTCGCGGACCCGGCCAAGCGCTCGCTCGTCGTCGGCACGATCGACTTCGAGGACGCGGTCGATGCCGCGGCGCTGGCGGCGACCCTGCGCGCGAACGGGATCGTCGACGTCGAGCCCTATCGCAAGCTCGGCCGCAACCAGCTGCGGGTCGGGATGTTCCCGACCGTCGACCCCGCCGACGTCGAGGCCCTCACGGCCTGCGTCGACTGGGTGATCGAGAACGTCGCCGAGGTGACGCGGTGAGCGCGGAGCGAGCAAGCGCCATCTTCTGGCCCTTCGCGCCGCGAGCAAAGCGCGAGGTATTCGTGAAATGAAGGTCCTGGTCAAGGAGAAGATCGCCGACTCGGGGATCGACCTGCTCCGCGAGAGCTTCGACGTCGACCTCGGGTTCGAGATGTCCGACGAGGAGCT
>DASXBC010000012.1:0-14952 GCA_036406355.1 Solirubrobacterales bacterium
AAGAAGGCGCCGCTCCAGGGCGCCGCGGTCGAAGTCAGGCCGCTTGTCGAGGAGGCCGGCGAGAACGACATCTCCGGCGCCGATTTGCTCGAGCGCGTCCAGGAGAAGCACTAGCTCGGCTTGGAGGCCGATCCCCGCGTCAGCGTCGTCGAGCGCACGTTCCGGCACGAGTCGGGGCGGGCGGTCGCGACGCTGATCCGCGTTCTCGGCGACTTCGACGGCGCCGAAGAGGCGGTCCAGGACGCGTTCGTAGTCGCGCTCGAGCGCTGGCCCCGCGACGGCGTCCCCTCGAACCCGGGCGCCTGGATCACCCAGGTCGCCCGCAACAGCGCGATCGACCGGATTCGCCGCGAGAGCAACCTGCGCGAGAAGACCGCGATACTCGAGGGCCTCGAGGCGCTGCGCCCGCCCGAGCTCGGGCCGGCCGACCGGGTCGCCGCCGCAGGAGAGATCGAGGACGACCGTCTGCGGCTGATCTTCACCTGCTGCCATCCCGCCCTCTCGCTCCAGGCGCGGGTCGCCCTCACCCTTCGCACCCTTGGCGGCCTCGGCACGGCCGAGATCGCCCGCGCCTTCCTCGTCGCCGAGAGCACGATGGCCCAGCGCCTGGTCCGGGCCAAGCGCAAGATCGCCCAGGCGGGGATCCCCTACGAGGTCCCCCCGCCCGAGCGGCTGCCGGAGCGCGTTCCGGGAGTGCTGGCGACGATCTACCTGATCTTCAACGAGGGCTATCTCGCCTCGGACTCCGACTCGCTGGTCCGCACCGAGCTGAGCGCCGAGGCGATCCGCCTTGCCCGCGTGCTCGCCTCGATGCTCCCGCGCGAGCCCGAGGTCGCCGGGCTGCTGGCGCTGATGGTGCTGACCGACGCCAGGCGCCCGGCGCGGGTCGACGCGAGCGGTGAGGCGGTGCCACTCGACGAGCAGGACCGCGCGCTCTGGGACGTTGAGGCGATCGCCGAGGGGCTGGCGCTGTCGGAATGGGCCGCCGCCCACGGGCCGGTCGGTCCCTACACGATCCAGGCCCGGATCGCGGCCGCCCACGGGGTCGCCGCCTCCGCCGAGGAGACGGACTGGGCGCGGATCGTCCGCCTCTACGAATGGCTCGCCCACGCCGCGCCGAGTCCGGTCGTCGAGCTCAACCGGGCGGCGGCGGTCGCGATGCGCGACGGCCCCCAGCCCGGGCTCGAACTGATCGACGGTATCGACGGGCTCGAGGAGTACCGTCAGCTCCACTCCGCCCGCGCCGAGCTGCTGCGGCGCCTCGGTCGCGACGAGGAGGCGGCCTCGGCCTACGCGCGGGCGATCGAGCTGACCTCGAATCAGGTCGAGCGGCGCTACCTGGAGCGGCGGGTCTCGGAGCTGACCCAGGCCAGGTAGCCGGCGCTGCCGGCGATGATCGGCGACGCGATGATCTCCGGCTCGTCGTAGGCGTGGAGCTCGCGGATCGCCGCCTCGACCTCCTCGTAGAGCTCCGCCTCGGTCTTCGCCAGGCACTGCCACTCCCGCGCCTCCTCGACCTCGCCCTGCCAGCGGTAGACGCTGACGATCGGCCCGACCACCTGGACGCAGGCCGCGAGCCGGCGGTCGAGAAGCTCATCGGCGATCCGCTTCGCGTCCTCCTCGGAGCCGACGGTGGTCAGAACCTGGACGTACTCGGCCGGGTTGCGGCTGGACATCACGTGTCGCCGGTGGCGAGACGCCGCACCTGCGGCAGGTGGACCTCCTGCAGGTAGGAGCCCCAATCGATCGCCGCGGTGTCGAACGAGAGCTCGGCGCGGTCGGCCTCGGGCATCAGCTCGGCGAGGCGGCATGCGTTGGAGTCGTCGAAGACGCAGTCGAGCTCGGTGTAGGCGCCGTAGATCTTGACCATCCGCGTCACCCGTTCGGTGAGCGACCGGGCGGAGCGCAGCATCCGCTCCTGCGGGAGGTGGACGGGAGAGGCCATCGCCGCGCGCGCAGCCGCGGCGGCGACTCGCTCGCGGGCGATCGTCCGCCTCAGAGCGACCCTGCGGTCGACGAACTTGAGCCGGCCGATCCTGATCGGCGACCCGTTGCGTCCGATCAGCGGCTCGCGCAGGAAGTACTCGCGGATCTCCTCGGCGAGGCGCCCGATCGAGAGCGGGTTGCGGGCGCTGCTGGCGATGGCGATCGTCCGCGGGCCGTCCTCGGGAGGGTGGGCCGCGGCGACGACGCACGCGTTCGCGACCAGGTCGACCGGGACGATGTCGATCACATTGCCCTCGCGGCCCGGGAGATGGGTAAGGCCGCGCGAGGCGTAGGCGAGGATCAGCGGGTCGGCGACCTTGATCCCCTCGAGCCAGCCCGGGCTCGGCATCCGCAGCGCCGACTCGATGATCGTCGGGCGGATGACCGTGGTCGGCGCCGAGCGCTCGCCGACCAGGCGCTCGCCGAGCGCCTTCGAGAGCGCGTAGGTGTCGGGCCACCCGAGCTCGATCGCGTAGCGGCGGCTGCGGCGCGAGAGCTTGCCGCTGACCCAGCGGCGGCGGAGCTCCTCGGCCCGCTCGGAGGCATCGAGGCCCTCGCGGCGGGCGGCATCGCGCGCGGCGGCCTTGGCGAAGGCGCTCCGCTGCGGCTCGGCGATCGACTCCCGCTCCAGCTCTTCGCGCCAGCGCCGTCCGGTCGCGTACAGCTGGTCCGGATCGAGGTCGGCGAGCCCGCGGTGGGGATCCCCGTCCTCGAGGACCCGGCCCGATTGGCGGTCGGCCACGTAGGCGGTGGAGACGTGGACCAGCTCGGGATCGGAGCCGCCATCCCGCAGCCGCCGCAGGAGGCGAACGGGCCCGAAGGTGTTGAGGGCGAGGGCATCGTCGAGCGCCTCCTCGAAGGAGACGGTGGCGGCGCAGTGGATCACGATGTCGATTTCGGCGAGCGCCTCAGCCGGCTGCTCGCCGAGCCCGTCGAGCTCGAGGTCGCCGCGCAGGGCGCGGATCCGGCCGGACTCGGTCCTGGCCCGGACCTCGGCACCCGGAATTCCGTCGAAGCAATCGCTGGCCAGGACGCCGTCGAGACGCTCGCTCGCGGTCGCGCTCCCCGGAGCGCGCAGCAATACGACGAGCCGATCGATCTCGGGGGCGCTGCGCAGCAGGGTGGCGAGGACCGCCTTGCCGAGGAAGCCGGAGGCGCCGGTGAGGAGGATCCTTCTTCCCGCGAGCCGGTCTCGAACTCGTTCTCCGGCTGCGGTCGCGATCGTGCCCTCCCGGCTCACCGCGCCGATTCTAGGACAGGGCCGACTGGCCACCCGGCCAGCGGATTCAGCGACAGAGGCGTTCGCGACCGATCCAATCGGAGCCCGCTGGGGCCCTGCGGGTCGGTCGCCAGTCACCGACGCACTCTTCGGCGCCGACCCCACCGGCCCGCCCGGCCTCGATCGATGCGACCGCGGAGAGCAGCAGCGGCACCGGGTTGATCGGAGTGTCGTAGTGGCGCACCTCGAAGTGCAGGTGGGGTCCGGTCGCGTCCCCGGTCTCGCCGACATACCCGATCCGGGTGCCGCCGACGACGTGCTCGCCGACGGAGGCGGCGATCCTCGACATGTGCCCGTACCAGCTCGTGTATCCGAGGCGGTGCTGGATCACGACGAGGTTGCCGTAGCCGCCGCCGTTGTATCCGGCGTAGATGACGGTCCCGACACCGGCGGCGCCGATCGGGGTCCCTTCCGGCTCCGGGAAGTCGACGCCCGTATGGGTGTAGCCGTTGCGAGGGGCGCCGAAGGGCGAGCCGATCGGGCCCGGGACCGGCCGCAGGAACCTGACAGGGCCGGTCGGAGTCCCCGAGTTGTCGCCACCGGCCCCGGTTCGCAACGAGCGGATCGTGACCGGCCCGGCGAGGCCGTCGACCGCGATGCCGGCCGCTTCCTGCGCGCGCACCACCGCCGCCCTCGTCAGCGGGCCGAACAGGCCGTCGGCACGCCCCGGCCCATTTCCTGCGCGCTGGAGCAGGAATTGAAGCGCGGCCACGTCCCAGCCCCTGTCGCCGTAGCGCATCACTCGGCTCCCGAGGCCGGGCCTTCCCCGCCACCCGAGTGCCCGCCGGGTTTCGGGTCCGGCGACCCCGTCGACGTGCAGCCCGCGCCGGCGCTGGAAGGCGCGGATGCCGTCGCGGGTCAGCGGCCCCCTGATCCCGTCGACGAAGCCGCTGTAGAGATGGAGGGACTGGAGCGCCGACTGCAGGGCGGCGATGCGGGCCGGGACGCTCGCCTGGGCGGGCGGCGATGACTGCGCGAGGACGACCGCGATCAGCGCCGCCGCGCCGATGGCTCGGATCGGGCGCATCCCCAGTACTGGGTAGCACCCTGCGGCCCCGATGCCGCAACTTCAGTTGCACTCCGCGGCCCAGAGGCCACAGGGCCGCGGAGCCCTGGGAGTCAGCTCGGAAACGCCTCGGCCTGGCGGTTGATCACCTGGGGCTGGTTGATCACCCGCGGGTCGCGGTGTTCGAGCTCGTCGGCGTCGTGAACGGCCCACCCGACCCGCTCCACAAGCTGCGCCGAGAAATGGTCGGACTCGAGATCGGTGAGGGCGATTCGCTCTCGATAGACGACCTCGCTCTCGGAGGCCTCAGGGACGTCGGTCACTACGAGTATCTGCGGCATGGCTCCTCCTCGGTCGAGTTCGCCAAGATTCCCGCCTTTGGCTTTCCCGCGGATCAACTTCCCGTAAAGATCCGGTCAAAACCCGGGGAACGACTTAGACTGTTCGCCGATGCTGCCTAGCCGGATCGTGACGACAGCCTTGGCGGTCGCAGCTGCGCTCCTCGTCAGCAGTTCGACAGCCCTGGCGGTGCCGACGGTCGACGGACATTTTCCCGTTCCTGAATTCGGGACGAACAACAAAATCGTCGCCGGGCCCGACGGCAATATCTGGATGACGGTCTCCGAAGGCGAAAAAGACGTCGCCCGGATCACACCGGCGGGAGCCGTCGAAGCCTTCGAACTCGAAGAAATCAACAACCCGATCGGGATCGCTCCGGGCCCGGAAGGAAAGCTCTGGGTGACGGCCATCAACAAAGTCGCCTCCTTCTCTCCCTCCGACCCCAAAGGCACGAGTCAGACGTTCGAAATCAATACCGTCACCTCGAATAACCCGATCGTCGCCGGCCCGGATGGCCAGATGTGGGTGGCGGCCAGCAACAACGTGGTCCACTTTTCGCCGGCGAATCCCGAAGGAACAGCCACCGCGATCGCGGTCGAAGAACTCGATCCGAGAGACATTGACGTGGCCGGTTCGCTGCTGGCCATTGCCGACACCGGGAAATCCCGGATCGTGACCATGACCACCGGCGGCGCCGAGCAGGACATCTCGATCGGCCATGAAAAAGAAGGAAAATTCGAAGGGGCCTCACAGGGGCTGGCCGGCAGTCCGAGCGGCCAGATCGGCTTCTCCCAACCAGGCGCGGCGCCCGAGCAGATCGGGCTGGTCACGCCGCCGAACCCGGCCCAGGCGTTCGACCGGGATGGCGATCCTTTCGGCGTCGCGTATGGGTCAGATGATGCCTTCTGGATCGCGCTCTCAGGGTCCACCGCCGCGAATACCGGAGTCGAGCGGCTGACGTCGACCGGCGAACACACCTTCCTCGGCGGCACGCCGGAAGGGTTCACGCCCCGCCAAATCGCCGCGGGGCCCGACAACACGATCTGGGTGACGGTCGAAAAACCGGGCACGGCCTGGGAAGTTGTTCGTATCAGCGGCCTCGAACCGCCCGCCATTCCGATCAGCGGTACGGCGAAACCGAAAGCCCCCGAGACGAAGATCTCCAAAGGGCCGAAGAAGACGGTGAAGACAAAGGGGAAGAAGGCCAAGGTCACCTTCAAATTCAGCTCCCCGGCCGCCGGCGCCAAGTTCGAATGCGCCCTCGTGACGCTCAAGAAGGGCAAGGGCAAGAAGACTCCGAAGCCCAAATTCAAGGCCTGCAAGTCGCCGAAGAAGTACAAGCTGAAGCCCGGCAAGTACCGCTTCAGCGTCCGCGCCGTCCTCGATGGCGTCGCCGACCCCTCGCCGGCGACCAGCACCTTCAAGGTCGTCCACGTCAAGCACTGAGCAGGCGCGCGGACGCGCGGCGGGGGCCGGCAGGGTTGACCGCGCTATGCGCTCGGCTAATTCCCGATCAGCTCGATGCGGTACCCATCGGGGTCCCTGACGAAGCAGATGTGGGGGCCCTCGGTTCGGCCGCCGGGGCGGTAGGGCGGCTTTTCGGGCTCGATGCCCTTCTCCGAGAGGCCCGCGAGGGTTCCCTCGAGATCGTCGACCCAGAGGGCGATGTGGTTGTAGCCGGTGCCGTGCTCGTAGGAGTCGACGCCGTGGTTGTAGGTCAGCTCGAGAACGTCGGCCTCGCCGGGCAGCCCCATGAAGACGTTGATCGCCTCGTCGCCGATCGGCATCCGGCGGCGCTCCTCGAAGCCGAGCTTCTCGTAGAACTCAACCGAGCGGTCGATGTCGCCGATCCGGTAGCAGGTGTGGAGGAAGATCGCGATTGGCCCAGGCTATCCGAGGGGTCCCTTCCTTGGGGATTCACGCGGGCCGATCTCGGGAATACTGTCCCCCGATGTCGGCTGAGCGAAGCAACTCGGTGACCCTTCATGGCCGGGAGGTCACCTACACGAGCGTCGGCGAGGGCCCTGTCCTGCTGCTGATTCACGGGATGGCCGGGACCTGCGAGAGCTGGCGGGAGGTGATCGAGCCGCTCGCAGGAGCGCAGACCGTCATTGCGCCTGACTTCCCCGGCCACGGCGGCTCCGATCCGGGTGGCGGCGATTACTCGATCGGCGGCCTTGCGGCCGGGCTGCGCGACCTTCTGCTCGCCCTCGGTCACGACAGGGCGACCCTCGTCGGGCACTCGCTCGGCGGTGGCGTCGCGATGCAGTTCGCCTACCAGTACCCGGAGATGGTCGAGCGCCTGGTCCTCGTCTCCAGCGGCGGGCTCGGCCCCGAGGTGACCCCGATTCTTCGAGCTGCCGCGCTTCCGGGTGCCGACCTCTTCATCGCCGCGACGGCGGCCCCCGCGGCGCGGATCGGGTCGGTGATCAGCCGCGGGCTGGGCGTGATCGGGCTTCGCCCCGACACCGACGTCGAGGAGGTTGCCCGAGGCTACGCATCCCTGGGCAACGCCGACCGTCGCGCAGCGTTCCTGGCCAGCGTTCGCGCCGTGATCGGGACCGGCGGCCAGCTGATCGACGCGGCCGACCGGCTCTATCTGGCCGAGGGACTTCCTGTTCTCATCGTCTGGGGGTCCCGCGACCCGATCATCCCGGTGCGGCACGGGGAGGAGGCGCATCGGGCGATCCCAGGCAGCCGGCTGGAGATACTCGATGGCGTCGGCCATGTGCCGCAGCTCGAGGCGCCGGGCCGCTTCCTCGTCGCGCTCGAGGGCTTCCTCCGGGACTCCGAGCCGGCCAAATTCGACGCCGACGAGTGGCGGGCGAGGCTGAGCACCGCCTGAGCCAGCGGGAGGCACATTTGCGGTGAGCGAAGACGGGGCACTGATCCGCCGCTTCCGGGCGGCGCGGCGCGACCCGGATCTTGCCGTGCTCGAGGGCTTCCACGCGCTCAAGCACGCGCTGCGGGTCGGGGCCGACGTCGAGGAGGTGCTGGCCGCGGACAGCGACGAGCTCGAGGAGCTGGCGTCCGAGCTCGCCCCCGATCTGCGCGGCTCGCTCGCCCCCCGGGCGACCCCGGTCAGCTCCGACGTCCTCGCCGAGCTCGTCCCGCAGGCGCCCCGGACCGGGGTCGTCGCGATCGCGCGCCGGCCGGCGATAGACGTCGACGCGGTGCTCTCCGGGCCCCGCGGAGCGCCGATCGTCCTGCTCGAGGACCCGCGGACGATGGGGAACATGGGGGCCTGCGTCAGGGTCGCAGCGGCCGCCGACGCCGCCGCGGTTCTCACCACCGGCGGCAACGACCCCTGGCACCCCGACGCCCTCCGCGGCGCCGCCGGCCTCCACTTCGCGCTCCCGGTCGCCGGGGTGACGCAGCTGCCGCCGACCGACCGGCCGCTGATCGCGATCGACCCGGAGGGGGACGACCTGCGTCCGGCAGACCTCCCGGCCGGTGCGATCCTCGCCTTCGGAACCGAGCGCCACGGACTCACCCCAAACCTGCTCAACCGCGCCGACGCCCGCCTCGGGATCCCGATGCGCCCCGGCGTCTCCAGCCTCAACCTCGCGACCGCGGTGACCGCGGTGCTGTTTGCCCAACGCCTCTAGAGCGGACTAAGATCACCGACACTCCCCCCCTCAGAAAGGACCCACCCTTGCTGGCTCTCGCGGATATCAGCTTCGGCGAACTGCTCCTGGTCGTCGTCGAGTTCTTCCTCCTGGTGATCTGGATCTGGATCCTGTTCACGATCATCACCGACCTCTTCCGTGACCACGAACTGTCGGGCTGGTTGAAGGCGGTCTGGGTCTTCTTCCTGATCTTCCTGCCGTTCATAACGGCGCTGATCTACCTGATCGCGCGCGGGGACGGGATGCGGGACAGGACGATCAAAGCCCAGGCGGACGCGAAAAAACACTTCGACGAATACGTTCGGGATACGGCGCACTCCTCGCCCGCCGATGAACTGCACAAACTGAACGACCTGAAGGAAAAGGGCGCCCTCTCCGACGCCGAGTTCGAACAGGCGAAGGCGAAACTGCTGGGCTGAGGCGGCGTCGAGGCGGCGCGGGCTTTTCCTGCAAGCGGCGGGTTTCTGCAACAGGAGTTGCAAGTTATTAGCAACTCCTAACATCAGAACTGCCGTTTCGTTAGCCTGCGCCGCCGGATGGTTCGGTCCCTCTTCCGTAATCAGAGGCGTTGGCTGCTGCCCGCGGCCGCCCTCCTCTCGCTCGTCTGCCTGTGGGCGGGCGGCGGTGCCTCGGCGCCTGCCCAGACGCTGCAGGAAAAATTCGACTCCACGCAGGGCAAGCTCGACCACGTTCGCGATAGCGAACGCTCGCTGAGCGCGACGATTGCCGAACAGAACGCCGCGATCGACTCGATGCTCGGCGAAGTCTCGGTCCTGCGCCGGCAGCAGGCGGCGGCCGAAGCCGAGCTCGCGGCCAAGCAGGCTGAACTCGAACAGGCGACGGCCAAGCTGGAGGAAGACAAGGAACGGCTGGCGCGGATCCGCGCCCGGCTGAAGCGGGCGCTGGCGGTCCTCAAGCACCGGCTGGTCGCGATCTACGAGGCCGGTTCGCCGAACATGGTCAGCGTCGTGCTCGACTCGGCCACCTGGGCCGAGGCCAGCACCCGGGCCGACTACCTGAACCAGATCGAGGACCACGACGACGCCGTCGCGAACAGGGTCAAGTCACTGCGCGACGAGGCCAAGGCGGCCGTCAGGCGGATGGCCGCGGTTCGCCGCCAGATCAAGGCGGCGCGCGACGCGATCGCGGTCAAAGAGCGCGAAGCCGCCGCGGCGCGCGACAAGGCCGAGAAGCGCTTCGGCGAACTCAAGGACGCCCAGGCCGAACGTCGCGAGGCCCTCGACGCGCTCGAGTCGCGCTCACAGGCGCTCAGCGACAACCTCGCCGGCATCTCCGAACAGATCGCGAGCGCCGGCAGCACCCCTCCCGCCAGCGCCCCCGCGCCGCTCACCCCCGGCCAGACGGCGACCTACATCTCCGAAAGCCAGGCGAGCGTCCCCGCCGCCGCGCCGCCCGCGGTCCAGGGCGCGATCGAAGCGGCGAACTCGATCGCCACCACCCCCTACATCTGGGGCGGCGGCCACGGGTCGTTCTCCTCACCCGGATACGACTGCTCGGGCGCGGTCAGCTTCGCGCTCAACGGCGGCGGCTTCCTCTCCAGCCCGCTCGACTCGACCGGGCTCGAGACCTGGGGCGAACCGGGGGCGGGCCAGTGGATCACCGTCTACGCCAACGCCGAGCACGCCTGGATGATCATCGCCGGGCTCGCCTTCGACACGGTCGGCGGCCCCGGCCCGCGCTGGCACTCCTCGCCGGTCGACTCGCCCGAAGGCTTCATCGCCCGCCACCCGCCGGGCTACTAAGCCGTCGCGGCCGGCGGCGCCGGCGCCTCGGCGGTCTCGAGCGGTCGCCCGAGCGCGCCCCAGGCGGGGACACCGCCGCTGGCGACGTGGACGATCTGCTCGAACCCCTCGCGCTGGAGGATCGAGGCCGCGAGGCCGCTGCGCTTGCCCGCCTTGCAGATAGTCGCCAGCGGACGGTCGCGGGGCAGCTCGTCGACCCGTCCGGCGAGCTCGGCGTAGGGGATGTGAATCGAGCCCGGGACGTGACCCGCGTCGAACTCGCCGCCGTTGCGGACGTCGAGAACGAGCGGCGGCTCCTCGCCGTCGACCAGGGAGGCGAGCCCGGCGGCGTCGGTCGCCGCGATCCTGCTCACCGGGCGTTCCTCGGCGCGCCAGGCGCTCATCCCGCCGCCGAGGAAGCCACGGACCCGAAGCCCGACCGCGGCGAGCAGCTCGGCGGCATCGAGCTCATTGCCGTCGGAGGCCGCGACGATCACGACCTCGGCGTCGGGCGGAATCACCTGCGCGACCTTGGTCGCGAAGCCGGTGTCGTAGGCGGAGGCGCTGATCGCTCCCGGTATGTGGGCCTCGTCGAACTGCTCGTTGGTCCGCGAGTCGATCGCCATCGCTCCGTCCACGATCGCCGCCTCGAAGCCGCGCGGGGATAGACGGGCCGGGGCGCCGATCGACTCGACCAGCGGCCCGCGGTTGAGTCCGACGATGTGCTCGACGTTCGGCGGTCTGGTGCCGATGCTGGAGACGGCGTCCTCGATGAACTCCCCCTCGTCGGCGATGCCCAGGGCGCGGTTGTGGCGGCGCTCGAAGCCGATCGTCGAGGACGTCTTAAGGTCGATGCCCGAGCTGCCGCAGAGCGAGCCGCCGAGATGGCCGGGCCAGACCTCGACCTCGTCGGGCAGCGCCATCAGCCGCTCGTTCAGCGAGCGGAAGATCTCGGCCGCGCCCTCGCGCGGCTCGACCGCGAGGTCGGGCCTGGCGACGTCGCCGACGAATAGGGAGTCGCCGGTCAGGACCGCGACCGGGTCGCCCCCGCGGGCGCTGTCGCGGAGCAGGAAGGAGGTGTGCTCGGGCCGGTGCCCCGGCGTGTGGATCGCCTCGATCGAGGTGCCGGGACCGAGCTCGAGGGCCCAGCCGTCGTCGAGGGGCTCGTGCTCGTACTCGGCGCCGGCGAGGGCGTTGATGTGGATCGCGGCCCCCGTCGCCCGCGCCAGCCGGCCGTGCCCGGAGACGTGGTCGGCGTGATTGTGGGTCTCGAGGACGTGCTCGATCCGGACTCCGTGGAGTCGAGCGAGGTCGAGGTAGGGCTCGATGTCCCATTGCGGGTCGATGACGGCCGCGACCCCGCTGCCGGTGTCGCCGACGAGGTAGGAGGCGCAGCCGAGGTCCTCGTGGATGACTTGCCTGAACAGCATTTCGCCCGACCAAATCTACAGGCGGCGAACCCCCGGCCGGAGGTGTGGCAATCCTCGCAATCGGGTACCTGCGATGCAAACCAGCGCAGTTCGACAAACACATCGCCCGCTCCCGGAAGTGCTCCGCTTGCGGACGGAAAGGGGGATGTCATGGAGACCAGGGCCATTCATGGGAATGCGACCGAGCCGACAGTCGGCGAACGGGGCAGGGAGGCCGTCGGCAGGGCCGAGGTACGCGAAGGGTGGACTCCCGCCGACCCGGGGCCGCTGGGTCTTGCGGCGTTCGCTCTGACGACCTTCATTCTCAGCATGTTCAACGCCGGCCTGGTCAGCAAAGCCGGTGAGCCGGTCGTCCTGGGCGTGGCCCTCGGCTACGGCGGGATCGCCCAGATCCTCGCCGGCATGTGGGAGTTCCGCACCGGCAACACCTTCGGCGCGGTGGCGTTCACGTCCTTCGGGGCCTTCTGGCTCTCTTTCTGGGCGCTGATCACGTTCTTCGCCGGCGAAATCCCGGCGGCCAACGTCGGTGACGCGGTCGGCCTCTACCTGATCGCCTGGGGGATATTCACGACCTACATGTTCGTCGCGTCGCTGCGGACGACGGCCGCCATCGCGGTGGTCTTCATCCTGCTGGCGGTGACCTTCTTCCTGCTCGGCATCGGCAATGCCGGCGGACACGAAGGCCTGATCGAAGTCGGTGGCTGGTTCGGCCTGGCGACGGCCGTTGCCGCCTGGTATGCATCGTTCGCTGCAGTGACCAACGCGACCTTCGGACGGACGGTCCTGCCCGTCAGGTCCCTGAGTCGCAAATAGGAGAGGAGGAGCGAGATGGCAACGACACTGACCGGGCTCGAGCAGGAGCTGAACACGCTGCTCGACGTCGAGCGCTTCGACCCCGCCGGCGAGTTCAAGGAGGCGGCGCTGTGGAGCGACCCGGCCATCTACGAGCAGGCCGCCGCCGATCCGTCGGCCTGGTGGCTGCGGCAGGCCACCGAGCTCCTCGAGTGGGCGGAGCCGCCGAGCGAGTCGCTCGACGACTCCGACCCGCCGTTCTACAAGTGGTTCGCCGACGGCAAGCTGAACGCGTCGGCGAACTGCCTCGACCGCCACGTCGAGGCCGGCCTCAGCGACCGCGTCGCCTACTTCTGGCGCGGCGAGGAGGGGGAGGAGCGCGCGATCACCTACGCCGACCTCCTCGCCGACGTGCAGCGCTTCGCCAACGCCCTGCGCGACCGCGGTATCGGCAAGGGCGACGTGGTCGGCATCTACCTGCCGATGATCCCCGAGGTCGTCGTCGCGATGCTCGCGTGCGCCCGGATCGGCGCTCCCCACAACGTCGTCTTCGGCGGCTTCGCCGCCGAGGCGGTGCGCGAGCGCATGGAGTTCTCCGAGGCAAAGGCGCTGGTGACGGTCGATGGCGCTCGCCGCAAAGGAAAGACCGCGCCCGTCAAGCCCAAGGTCGACGAGGTGATCGGTGGCGTCGGTTCGATCGAGACGATCTTCGTAGTCCGCAGCACCGGCGTCGAATGCGAGATGCAGGACGGCCGCGACGTCTGGGTCGACGAGGCGATGGCGGCCGCTGACGCCGAGTGCCCGGCCGAGCCGATGGACGCCGAGCACCCGCTCTACATCCTCTACACCTCCGGCTCGACCGCGAAGCCGAAGGGGATCCTGCACACGACCGGCGGCTACATGACCGGTGCCGCCTACACACACCGTTACGTCTTCGACCTCAGGCCCGAGCACGACGTCTACTGGTGCGCGGCCGACGTCGGCTGGGTGACCGGCCACTCCTACATCGTCTACGGGCCGCTCGCCAACGGCACCACCAGCGTGATGTACGAGGGCGCTCCCGACTACCCCGACAAGGACGTCTGGTGGGACATCGTCGAGGACAAGGGGGTGACGATCTTCTACACCGCGCCGACCGCCATCCGCGCCTGCATGAAATGGGGGGCCGAGTACCCCGAACGCCATGACCTCTCGACGCTGCGCCTGCTGGGGACCGTCGGCGAGCCGATCAATCCGAAGGCCTGGCTCTGGTACCACAAGGTGATCGGCGGCGAGCACTGCCCGGTCGTCGACACCTGGTGGCAGACCGAGACCGGCCACATCATGATCTCGCCGCTGCCCGGCCTAACCGCGACGAAGCCGGGGTCTGCGACGGTGCCGCTGCCCGGGATCGAGGCCGACGTCGTCGACGACGACGGCAATGAGATCGACGACGACGGCGAGGGCCTGCTGGTCCTGCGCCGGCCGTGGCCGGGGATGCTGCGGACGCTGTACCGGGAGGAGGACCGGTTCATCGAGACCTACTTCTCCCGCTTCGGCCGCGAGACCTATCTGGTCGGCGACGCGGCGCGGCGCGACGAGGACGGCTACCTCTGGATCCTCGGCAGGGTCGACGACGTCATCAACGTCTCCGGCCACCGCCTCTCGACGGCCGAGGTCGAGTCGGCGATCGTCTCCCACCCGAAGGTGGCCGAGGCGGCGGTGATCGGCCAGAGCGACGAGGACACCGGGCAGGCGATCTGCGCCTTCGTCACCCTCGAGGGCGACCTCGAGGGCGATGACGAGATGATCGCCGAGCTGCGCGAGCACGTCGCCGGGCGGATCGGCAAACTGGCGCGGCCGAAGCGGGTGATCTGGTCCGGCGATCTGCCGAAGACGCGCTCGGGGAAGATCATGCGGCGGCTCCTGCGCGACATCGCCGAGGGCCGCGAGCTGGGCGACGTCACCACCCTGCGCGACCCGGCCGTGATGGAGGAACTGGAGAAGAAGGTCGAAGAGCGTTTCGACGAGGAAGGCTAGGTCGGGCCCCGTTCGTTGACCATCCGGTCGACCGCGACCTCGAGCGCGGCGAGCTGCTCGCGGATGCTCCGCAGTTCGCGCTGAGCGATCTCCTCGGCCGAAGAGATCTCGCCCTCCAGCTCGTCCTCGACCCGACTGAGTTCCGGGCCGAAGAACCGCCTTGCGATGGCGCCGGTGACGAGGGCGATGAACCCGAGGCCGACCAGGACCAGGACGGTCGCGACTATCTGGCCGCCGGTGTCGGTCGGCTGGATGTTGGATCCGAGCGTCGTCATCGTCGTCAGCGCCCAGTAGATCCCGTCCCAGGTGCTGAGGTGTTCCCGGTTGCTCTCGAGCGCGTTGAACAGGGCTCCGCCCCCGACCACCATCAGCAGGGCGAGAATCGCCGCGTAGTGGACGCCGCGGAGGGTGAAGATGAACTTCGAGAGGTCCGCGATCTCGAACAGGCGCAGCACCCGCAGCAGGCGCAGGACCCTGAGTCCCTGAAGGCCGGCGGGGAGGACGGGCGGGGTGAAGACGACGAGGACGAAGTCGAGGGGATTGCGCCGCAGCCAGAGGCCGCGGTCGGGAACGACCACGAGCATCACGACGAGCTCGAAGACGAACGCCGACCAGGTCAGCCAGTTGAGAATGTCGGCGACGGTCTCGAGTGCTCCGCCGGGGTGGGACTCGCTGATCGCCACCATCGGCACCGTCAGCGCCGCGGCGATCGCCATCGGGATTTCCAGCC
>DASXBC010000013.1:0-9560 GCA_036406355.1 Solirubrobacterales bacterium
TCAATGAGGAGCTGCCGCCGCTCCCCTTCCCTGACGGCAAGTTCGACCTGGTCTACGCCTTTTCCGTCTTCACCCACATCTCGGTGCACTGGGCGGCGTGGCTGTTGGAGCTCGACCGGGTCCTCGCCCCGGAGGGTCGAATCGTCGCCAGCTTCATGAGCGAGGGCATGTGCGAGCCGGTCACGGGAGAGCCGTGGGACGAATCGAACATAGGTATGAACGTCTACGAGGAAGGGCAGGATTGGAGCCTCGGCGGCCCGATGGTCATGCACTCGCCGTGGTGGATCGAAGAGCACTGGGGCAGGCTGTTCGATGTCGAGCGGCTCGTTCCGTCGGGATTCTTCGACGACCGTTCCGGCCTCGGGCAGGATGATCACGGCGCGGTGACGCTGGTCAAGAGACCGGGCGAGCCTCCTCCCAGGGAGGAGCTCGAGCGCCTCGATCCCGCGGAGAGTCGAGAGGCAACCGCGCTGCTGCACGAGGTTCGTCGGCTTCGGACCGAAAACGCAGCCCTCGAAAGCCGCCCCACCGTGACCGCGGACGGCGGCCCGACCAGCGGGCGCGAGGCCGCGCGGGCGCTCTGGGCCGCCGCCAGGCGGCGACTCGGCTGAGTGATCAGGGAACACACTCGAAGCGGCGGATCGGCCATTCGCCGGCACCGGCCAGCGCGACAGCGGCGGTCCACTCGGGGCCGATGTCGAGGAGACCGACCTCGACCGGGCCCTCGGGCGGCGCCACGACCAGCCCGGCGCCGGAGCACTTCGCCACGGCCTCGCGTCGAACCCAGGCCTCGTAGAAGACATCTGACCGCTTCTCCACCGGCGCCCTGCGGACCGCCTCCGCGGAGTCGGGGTCGAGGCCGGCGCGCGCGAGGGCGATGAAATCGCGATCGCGCGTCCTCCGCTCGACGTCGATGCCGATCTCCCGACTCCGGGTCACTCCGATCACGGCAAGGTCGTGGGAATGGCTGAGGCTGAATCGGAGCGGATCGCAGCCCTGGAGCCCCGGCTTTCCGCTCGCCGTCGCCTCGAGCTCGATCGCATGCGGATCCTGACCCAGGTAGGCGGCGAGGGTGAGGCGCAGCGCCCATCGCGAGGCGACCCAGCGGCGCCCGGGCTGCGGGCGCAGGAAGCGCTCGGACCGCTCGCGGTCAGCGGTGGGCAGCTCGCTGGCGCCGGGCCACCCGCTGCAGTCGAGGCGCGCACGCCAGACGTGGACCTCGGATTCCGGCCGCGGCGGCCTCTCGGGGCCGCGCTCCCAGCTCACGCCGGATCGCGGAGAGCCTCCGCGATCGCGTCCTCGATGCTCCGGGCGAGGATCGCCGCTCCGGGGTCGCGCAGCATCTCGACGTGGCCGATCTGGAGGTCCCGTCGATCGACCCGGCCCGGCGCTCTCTCGGCCCAGGCGCGGTAGGTCGGTTTGTCGGCGAACTCATTCGAGGTGATCAGGGCGACTCGTCCCGGCCACGGCGCAGCCCGGTAGGAGGCCCGAGCCTCCCGGGCGGCGGCCACCACCCGGCGCTCGACCCGGGGCCGGGCCCGCGGCAGCGGCCGGTCGATCCGGCTCTCGATTTCCTCCAGCACCCGCGCCCGCGCCTCCACCGCTGCCGCCTGGGCACGACGTGCGGCGACAACGCCCGTGCGGCGCGCGGCGCCGCCTGCCCGGCGACACAGGAGCTCGAGTCTGAGCCGCCGCGGCAGCGGGCCCGTCGGCTCCGGCAGCAGCGATGGGGCGAGGCCCTCGCGGACCCCGTGGAGCCAGCTCCAATCGACCACCTCGCGGGCGTCGTCGTCGAGGGGGGAAGGGTAGGCATCGCGCAGGTCCGCCCGCTGGCAGGCGGCGAGCGTATAGCGATTGACCCCCGCCTCACCAACCGGCTCCAGCAGGTGGTCGCGGAAGTTGCGCCAACCCTCCATGGACAGCGGCCGGGATGGCTCGCGACCGCAGCTCTCCCAGGCGATCGCCATCGCCCAATCCCAGGGTGGCCCCTCTGGAACGGTGCAGCCTGCGGTCACCGCCGGCAGCAGCAGTCCGGTCGCGAGGTCGCCGTGGCGGCCGTGGTTCCAAGCCCAGTTCACGAGCCCGGCGGCATCGCGGCCGAGCGGGTCGGGCCAACCGCGTCGCAGATCCCGGCGCCAGTGCCAGTACTCGTGCAGGTATCGCGAGATGCCGGGCACAACCGGCTCGCGCAGCCACTGCGCGAGAGCCGCGGCGCCTCCGTTCGTCCCGGGGTCGGGGACGGGCTCTCCCGCCTCGCGGGCTCGGATCATCGCCGACTCCATCACCGGGTCGTACCCGAGCCCGGGCTCGAGTTCGACCGGCCCGGCCGGGGGCGGGTCGGAGTCGAGCGAGATCAGCAGTGGAACCTCCGCTCCGGCGGCGCGCAGCCGCTGTCCCATCTCATAGGCAACGGTCGCGCCGTTGCAGCGCCCCGCGAGGAGGTATGGGCCACGGGGGCACAGCTCGCGGATCCTGGCGACGTATCGCTCCGCGATCTCCTCGACTCCCCGGTCGAGCGGATGGCGGCCGTCGAGGCCGCTCGGTTGCAGCCCGTAAAGCGGTTGCTCGGCAGACAGATGCTGGGCCAGCGGCGCGAAGCCGACCAGGTGGCCATCGCCGGCGCTGACCACGAACAGCGGCGGGCGGGACCCGCCCGGCTTCAGCGGGACGAGGTTGTCCCAGCGGTCGGCGGGCTCGTCGGCGCCGATCCGGGCGGCGAGCCCGCGCGGCGTCGAAGCCTCGAAGATCGTCGCCAGCGGCAGCCGCCTGCCGGCGATCCGTTCGAGCTCGGCGAAAAGCGAGATCGCAAGCAGCGAGTGGCCGCCGAGGGCGAAGAAGTCGTCCCCGACCCCGACCCCGTCGACTCCCAGCGCCCTCTCGAACGCCTCGACGACGAGCCGCTCCACCCCGGTCTCCGGGCCGGCCCCGCCGGTCGTCGCCAGGTGCTCGGGCCCCGGCTCGGGCAGGCTGTCGCGATCGACCTTCCCGTTGGCGTTGAGGGGGAGCGACGGCAGCGCCACCCAGGCGATCGGGACCATCGCGGCGGGCAGCCGTTCCACCGCGTGCCGGCGCAGGTCGCTCCGATCGGGCGGCCCGGAACCGTCGCCGGCTACGACGTAGGCGGCCAGGGCCACGTCTCCCGGCGCGCGCTCGAACGGGACGGCGGCGACGGCGCTGACCCCGGGGTGCCCCAGCATCGCGGACTCGACCTCGGCGGGCTCGACCCGCACCCCCCGCACCTTCACCTGGCGATCGACCCGGCCGAGGAACTCGATCGTGCCGTCCGCCCGCCAGCGCACCCGGTCGCCGCTGCGATAGCGGCGAGCGCCGGGCCGGGCGGGGTCGGGGACGAACCGCTGCGCCGTCAGCTCCGGGTCGGCCCGGTATCCGCGCGCGACGCCGTCGCCGCCGATCCAGAGCTCGCCGGGCACGCCGATCGGAGCCGGTCGGCCCGCGCGGTCGAGCACCGCGCAGCTGGTCCCCTGGATCGGCCTCCCGAGCGGGACCGCGTCGCCGAGGCCGAAGCCCTTCCCGGGGCGCATCTCGTGGGTGAGGGCGAACGTCGTCGTCTCGGTCGGCCCGTACCCGTTGGTGAGCCTGCCGTCGGCGGGCAGCGCCGCGAGGGCGCGGACGACGTGGTGGGGCGAGAGGACGTCGCCGCCGGCGAGCAGATGGCGGACCGAGCCAAGACAGTCGGGCCTGGCGTCGACGAGCTCGTGGAAGAGGCCGGCGGTCAGCCACAGCGTCGTAACTCCGTGATGGCCTATCGCCGCCGCGACGGCGTCGGGCGAGGGCTGCGCGCCGAGGATCGCGACCGCGCCGCCGTTGGCGAGTGGGCCCCAGAGCTCGAGGGTCGTCGCATCGAAAGCCGGCGACGCTGCGTGGAGCATCACCGTCCCAGGGCCGAGCTCGACGTACTCCGGGTCGTCGACGAGGCGGGCGATGTTGCGATGAGTGACCTCGACGCCCTTCGGCTCCCCGGTCGAGCCCGACGTGTACATCACATAGGCGAGGTCGCCTGGGTCGACCTCGATCGGGTCGTCGCTCGGCGCCCCCGCCACCGCCTCCCCGATCTCGATCGCCTCGATCGCGGCCGGCAGCCGTCGCCCTTCGCCCGCCTCGACCAGCCCGACCCGGACTCCGGCGTCGCCCAGCGCCCTATCGATCCTCGTCTCGGGGTGATCGGGGTCGAGGGGGACGTAGGCGGCCCCGGCCTCGAGGATCCCGAGGAAGGCGGCGACGGCGGCGGCTGAGCGGGGGGCGAGAACGGCGACGCGGTCCCCGCGCTCGACGCCGCGGTGGCGGAGCGTGCCGGCGACCGCCAGCGAGCGCGCCAGAAGCTCCCGGTAGGAGATCCGCTCCTCACCGTCGAGGATCGCCGTGGCGCCGCCGTCCAGCTCGGCCCGGCGCCGGACCAGGCCGGGGACGGTCGCGTCCCGGTCGTACTCGCCGGAGCCGGCGCCCCAGGCCTCGATCTGCGCCAGCTCGGCGTCGCCGGCGACGGGGAGCTCTGAGAGGCGGGCGTCGGGGCGCGCGACGAACTGCTCGAGGAGGTGGCGGTGGTGTCCCGCGAGGCGGTCCGCCGTCGCGTCGGTGAACAGGTCGGAGTGCTCCCAGACGAAGGTAACCCCGCCGTCGCGGTCGTTGATGCCGATCACGTTCAGGTCCGCCTTGGCGGTCCCGTTCGGCAGCACCTGGACGAGGCCGGCGTCGAGCCCCGCCCAGCGCTCCTCCGAGCGGGGGGCGTCGTGGAAGGAGTAGAGCGTCTGGATCAGCGGCGAGCGGCCGGGGTCGCGGGGTGGCTGAAGCTCCTCGACGACCGCATCGAACGGGACATCGACGTTCGCGTAGGCGTCGAGGGCGACGGCCCGGATCCGCCCCAGCAGCTCCCTGACGGTCGGGTCGCCGCCGAGGTTGCAGCGCAGTGCCGCGGTGTTGAGCGCCATCCCGATCATCCACTCCGAGGCCTTTTCTCGCCGGTTGGCGATCCCGGAGCCGATCTGGAGGTCGTCGCGGCCGGAGTAGGCCCGGAGCTGGGTCAGAAACGCGGCCAGCGTGACCATGAACAGCGTCGCACCGCCCTCGAGCGCCATCTGTCGAAGCCGGGCGGCGAGGGGCGGCTCGATCCGCCTCCTGATCGAGCCGCCGTCGAAGGACTCCTGCGGCGGCCGCGGCCTGTCGGTCGGCAGCTCCAACAGTGGCGGGTCGCGATCGAGGATGAGCTTCCAGTGCGCGAGCTGGCGCCGCACCGATTCCGACCCGGCGACCGATCTCTCCCAGCGGGCGAAGTCCTGGAACTGGATCTGGAGCGGCTGCAGGCGGTGCTCCCTCCGCTCGACCCGGGCGGAGTAGAGCTCGCTCAGCTCACCGGCGAGGACCGTGGAGGACCAGCCGTCGTGGATCAGGTGATGCTCGATCTGGACCAGGTACCAGCGCCGCTCGCCGAGGCGCACCAGGGTCCATCGCGCCAGCGGCGCCTCGCCGGGGTCGATCCGGGTCCGGATCAGCCTGCGCATCAGCGCCGGCAGGGCCGCGGGCCGCTCGGAGCGAGAGTCGATCGTCTCCAGCGGTACCCCGACCCGCTCGTGGATCACCTGGACCGGCTCGCCCTCGCGCTCCTCGAACGAGGTCCGGAGGATCTCGTGGCGGTCGATCAGCTCCTCGATCGCGCCGCGCAGCGCGCCCGCGTCGAGGTCCCCATCGAACCGGAAGGCGACCGAAGACTGGTAGGTGATCGAGTGCGGCCGCAGGCGTCCGTGGATCCAGGCGCGTCGCTGCGCGCCGGTGACCGGAGCCACCGCGCCGCGCGGCCCCGGTCGCAGCGGCGGCAGCGGCGCCGAAGCCGTCCGGCCGGCGGCTAGGTGCTCCTCGAGCGCGCGCGCGGTCGGCGCCTCGAACACGGCGCTGATGTCGGTCTCGATGCCTGCCTCGCGGAGGCGGCCGACGAGCTGGATCGCCAGCAATGAGCTGCCGCCGAGCGCGAAGAAGCTCTCGTCGGGGTCGACCCGGTCGAGCTGGAGCACCTCGGCCATCAGCGCCGCGACCGGGCCGGCCGGGGCCGAGCCCCCACCGTCGCGCGCCGGAGCCGGCAGCGCCGCGACGTCGACCTTGCCCCGGTCGGTGCGGGGGAGTGCCTCCTCGAGGAGGATGACTGAGCTCGGGACCAGGTAGGCCGGCAGCAGCGAGGCGACGTGCTCGCGGAGGCCCTCCGGCGTCGGCGCGACCCCCGGACGCGGTACCGCGTAGCCGACCAGGTGCCTGTGTCCGGGGACGTCCTCGCGCGCGACGACCGTCGCCTCGCGCAGGTCGGGGTGCGAGGCGAGCGCGTGCGCCGATTCCCCCGGCTCGACCCTCTGCCCGGAGATCTTCACCTGATGGTCGACCCGGCCGAGGAAGTGGAGGGCCCCGTCCTCACGCCTGCGAACCCGGTCGCCCGTCCGGTACGCGGTGCCGGGCACTCCGGGGACCTCGCGGAAGCGGTCGGCGGTGCGCTCGGGGTCGTTGCGGTAGCCGCGGCCGACGCCGGGACCGGAGATCCAGAGCTCCCCCGGCTCCCCCTCGGGGACCACGTGGCCCTCGTCGTCGAGCAGGTGAAGGCGATACCCGGGCAGCGCCGAGCCGATCGGAATCGGCCCCTCCTCCCGATCGGCGACCTCGTGGCTCGTCGCGACGATCGTCGTCTCCGACGGGCCGTAGACGTTGAGGATCGTCACCGCGGGGTGGGCGGCGCGCAGCTCGGAGGCGGTCGCGGGGGGGAGGACGTCGCCACCGGTCGCCACGATCCGCATCCCGGCGAGGTCCGGCAGGGCGGTGCGGACCAGCTCGGTCAGCATCCCGGGAGAGACCAGCGCGACGCCGACCTCACGGCCGGCGATCAGCGCGCCGATCTTGCGCGGGTCGGGCCGGCCGGGGGGAAAGACGACGATCCGGCCCCCATGGGCCAGCGTCGCCCAGATCTCGAACGCCGAGAGGTCGAACCCGAGCGGGGCGACGTGGAGGCATCCCTCGCCGGCGCGGGGGAAGAGATCCCAATCGCTGCGCAGGAGGTGGACGAGGTTGCGGTCGGTGATCTCGACTCCCTTCGGGGTCCCGGTCGAGCCCGAGGTGAACAGCACGGAGGCCAGCCGGTCGCCACCGGCGGGGGGCTCGGGCCCGGCCGCCCCGGCCCCGATCGCGCGCTCGACGTCGATCGGCTCCAGCGTGCTGCGGGCGCCCGAGAGCTCGACCAGCCCCCGCCGCCGCTGCGGCGGGTGGGCGGGATCGAGCGGGACGTAGGCCGCACCCGCCCGCAGCACCCCGACGAGGGCGCAGGCCGCCTGCCAGGAGCGGGGAAGGTTGACCGCGATCGGCTCCCCGGCCTCGACCCCCGTGTCGAGCAGCGACGCGGCGATCGCCCCGCTCGCATGGTCGAGCTCCGCGTAGGTGACCTGGCGATCGCCGTCCTCTATCGCGACCAAATCGGGCCTGGCGGCGATCTGTTCGGCGATCAGCGCCGGCAGCGACAGGCCCAGCTCGGCCTCCCTGGGCGGATCGAGCCCGACGGTCCTCTCCATGCCGCCTAACCGTAGTCCACGGCGGCAAATAGCATCGGCGGATGTCCGCGCCGCCCTGGCTAGTGCTGCCGACCTACAACGAGGCGGCCAACATCGAGGCGATCGTCGAGGCGGTCCTCGCGAAGCTGCCCGAGACCGGCCGGGTGCTCGTGGTCGACGACAACTCGCCGGACGGCACCGGCGACATCGCCGACCGGCTCGGGGCCGGCGACGATCGCGTCGACGTCCTCGGGCGGCCGCGCAAGGAGGGCCTCGGCCCCGCCTACATCGCCGGATTTCGCCACGCCCTCGACGGCGGGGCGGGGCTGGTGCTCCAGATGGATGCCGACTTCTCGCACGACCCCGCCTACCTACCGCGATTGCTCGACGCGTCCGAGCGTGCCGATCTCGTGATCGGCTCGCGCTATGTTGCCGGCGGCGGGGTCGTGGACTGGAGCCGCCTGCGCCAGGCGATCAGCCGCGGCGGCAGCGCCTACGCGCGGCTCGCGCTCGGGGTCGGCGTCCACGACCTGACCGGAGGGTTCAAGTGCTTCAGGCGAGAGGTGCTCGAGGCGATCGACCTCGACTCGATCGAGTCTCGCGGCTACGCGTTCCAGGTCGAGACCACCTACCGGGCGATCGAGCGGGGATTCCGCGTGGTGGAGGTGCCGATCGTCTTCAGGGATCGCGCCGCGGGCGCGTCGAAGATGGGCGGAGCGATCGTCGCCGAGGCCGCTTTCCGGGTGCCGATGATGCGGCTACGGCGGGGGCGGCGCTAGCGGCAGCGCGGTCCAGACCCGCATGCTGCGGCCGTCCGGGAGCCGCACCGAGCGCACGATCCGCATCCCGAGGCTGCGCGCGGCCGCTTCGACCGGCGGCTGGCTGACACTCGGTTCGAAATCGCGAGCCGAGCTGCTGCTCGTCACGGTGGCCTGGGGGAGCCCGAACAGCGGATCGGCGAGACGTTCGGCGAAATCCTGGGCGCTGGGCCCGTCGGTGACCTGCAGCTGCGCCATCGGGATCGCGACGTCGTACTGGCGGAGGCCGGCCAGCATCACGGTGTTGGTGTTGACGACGCGGTTGCGCGATCCGAAAGCGACGACCGGCGCCCCGAGCCGGGCGACGAGGAATTCGGCAAGCCGGCCGTCGGCGTCGACGTAGCCGCGATCCCTCTCGTCGAAGCGGGATTCGGGCCCGTCGGCCTGGAGTCGGATCTGTTCGACCGCCAGCGGGACTCCGTCGGTGACCGGGATCGCGCCGAAGCTGGGCACGTTCACTGTCCGTTCGCGCGAGATCGATTCGGAGAAGGTGAACGCGCCGGCGAGGTTGACGATCGAGACGACGGCGAGCGCGACGATCGCCGGGACGACCGCGCGACGGTGCCTGCGCAGTGCCAGCAGCGCCAACGGCACCAGCAGGACCGTCACCGGAAGCGTGAACCCGAGGCCGACGTTGCGGGTCGAGGAGAGCGCGGCGTAGGCGGAGCCGGCGACGATCGCGACCACCGCGGCGTCGCCGGCGAGAAGGTCGCGGAGCGCCGATCGCCGGTCCTCGGCGCCGGCTACCCGGCTGACGGCGGCGACCGCGACGATCACCAGGCCGGCCAGCATCAGCACGGCGAGCAGCAGGAACAGGTCCTTATCGGCGATCCGGCCGAAGACGTCGGTCCAGCGATCCCAGGAGAGGATCGAGTGGGAGGCGCCGTATTCGGCGCTCCGTTCTCCGTACCCGAAGTCGGTCAGGTATTCGGCGATGACGTCGAAGTTGGGGACGTACCAGGGGGCGGCGACCGCGACCGCGGCGAGGCAGAGAAGGGCGAGGTTGAGCAGGCCGCGCCGCAGACTCGATTCGGGCCGGCAGAGGAGGGCGAGGGCGGCGGCGACGAGGATGCCGGGGACGAAGGCGACCGTCATCGTCCGTGCCAGGAGCATCGCTCCGATCGCGGCGCCCGCAGCGAGCGCCCAGCCGCTGCGCTGCAGGCGTTCGGCGCGAAGAACGGCGTAGACGGCGCAGGCGAGCATCGCCGCC
>DASXBC010000014.1:0-6354 GCA_036406355.1 Solirubrobacterales bacterium
CTCGGCGGCATCGAGCAGGAGATCGTCGCGGCCCCATGCGGCTCCGAGCTGGAGGGCAAGGGGCAGGCCTTCGGAGCTGAGCCCGACCGGGACGCTGATCGCCGGCGTCCCAGTCAGGTTCGCGAGGGCGCCGCCGCGCACGTTCGCCCGGTCCGCGGTTTCGGTGCCGGACGGCAGCGAGACGATCGGCGCCTCCAGCGGCGGGGCCGGAGCCGGGACGGTCGGCCAGGCAAGCACGTCGACCTCCTCGAATAGGGCGGCGAGCCGGCGCCGGGTCAGGGTCCTGATCCCGTGCGCGTGGGAGACGGCGATGGACGGGATCAGCATCCGGTACTTGAGGACGGCGCGGTTGATCAGGCTGATCTCCGGGTTGAGGCTGTTGAGCCGCTCGGGCGTCACATCGCCGAGGCCATCGCTGTTGGCGATCAGGACCGCCGCGATCGTCGCGGCCTCGAGGTCGGGAAGGGCGACCCCGCGAATCGTCCCCCCGGTCTCTGTACGGAGCATCTCGATCGCCTCCTCGCACGCCTCACCCACCTCGGGGTCGACGTCCTCGGAGGGGACGTCGCGGACGATGCCGATTCGCAGCCCCGAGGCATCGCCCCCGCCGAGGGGTTCCCTGAACAGCGCCGAGGCGAGCAGCCGACAGTCGGCGGCATCGACGCAGAGCGGGCCCGAGACGATCGTCGTTGTCGTCGCGGCCGCGTGGTGCCCGTCCATCGCCGAGCGGGCGAAGGTCGGCTTCAGGCCGGTCAGGCCGCAATAGGCGGCGGGGTAGCGGACCGATCCGAGCCCGTCGGCTCCGACCGCGCCGCCGACGAGCCGCGCGGCGACCGAGGCGGCCGGGCCGCTCGAGGAACCGCCGGGACAGCGCTCGGTGTCCCATGGGTTGCGGGCCGGGCCGTAGACGGAGATCGCGCCGGTGCTGCCGGAGCCGAGCTCTTCCATGTTGCCGACCCCGACGATCACCGCCCCGGCGTCGCGCAGGGCGCGGAAGGGGCCGGACTCCGCCGGCACCGTCGGCCGCAGCATCGCGGCGCTGCCGAAACGCTGGGCGCGCCACGGCAGCGGCCACTCGTCCTTGATCACGACCGGGACTCCGCGCAGCGGGCCCTCGGGCGCCGAGGCGAGCATCTCGCGGGATCGCTCCGGGAAGGTCTCGATCACCGCGTTCAGCGCCGGGTTTCGCTCCTCGATCCGTGCCAGCGCTTCATCCAGGAGCCCCGCGGGGTCGGCATCGCCGGCCGCGATCGCGGCCGCCTGGCCGCGCAGCGAAAGGTCGATCGGCCTCACGCGTCCTGCTCGGGCGGTGACTGGGAGAGGTCGGGCTCCCGCTCGATGGTCACCGGGCCCGTGTCGAACTCGACCAGCAGCCGGATCGCGGGGCCGAAGACCTCATGGACGCCGCCGATCACCGCGAGCTCGGTCTCGTCGGCCACGATCCCGAGCGAGGCAAGGCCGGCTGCGATGAATTCCCCTCCGCGGTCGGGCGCGTCGTCCATGCTCGGCAGGCAACCCTAGACCACCGCCTCTCGCGCCCCTCTGGCCGGGATTGTGCAAATCCGGCCGCGAACGGGCATTTCAGCGTGCGTCCAGGCAGAATCGGGGCGCAACCCTGCCCTCGGGACAGGGTTCCAGGTGAGCCTTGCTGACCGCAACCGACAGCCGAAAGCAGCGGAATCGGGCGGCTGCCGCCCTCTGTCTCGCGTGCGCGCTCGCCGCGCTGGTCGCCTTCGCGCGGCCGGAGGCGGCCGACTCGGCCCCGGCCCGGGTGATCATCCTCGGCCAGACCGACAGCTCGCCGAAGCCCTCGTGCCCCGGCAAGACGGTCAACAAAGTCGAGGTCGTCCCCTGCCGGGTCGAGGGACACGTCAGCGGCTTCCAGGTCGACGCCGGCGGCGTCCCGGAACCGTACGTCGTCCCGTTCGACGGCAAGATCGTCGCCTGGTCGATCTCGCTCTCGCGCCCATCCCACGAAGCGACCGCGAAGACGACCGACGAGATCGGGTTCTTCGACGAATTCCTCGGTTCCCCCTCGGAGGCGCGGATCGGGGTCCTGCGCCGGCTCGAAGGATCCCAGCCGCCCCGCTACAAGCTCGTCCGCCAGAGCCCGCTCGAGATCCTCAACCCCTACTTCGGCAGCACCCCGGTCTTCGCGCTCGACCACCCGCTGACCGTCCTCCAGGACCAGGTCGTCGCGCTGACCGTTCCGACCTGGGCGCCGATGTTCGCCTTCAACGTCGCCGAAGACAACACCTGGCGCGGCAGCCGCGCCCCCGGCCACTGCTCCTCGAAGCAGGACATCCAGGGAGGCCACCCGCAGCAGGGGGTCGGCAAGGTCAAGACCTACGGCTGCTTCTACTCCTCGGCGCGCCTGCTCTACACGGCGACGATCGTCAAGCAGCCCTGAGCGGCTAGATCGCCTCTTGGCGCAGCCCGCAGTAGGGGCAGTCGCTGACATCCAGCCCGATCAGCTGGTCGCAGCGGCGGCAGGCGCGGAGGTTCTCCGGCGAGCGCGGCAGCGACGAGGGCGACCCGGCCAGCGGCAGCACCGCCGCCACCGGAACCATCTCCTCTCCGGTCTCGCGATCTACGTAGACCGAGCCCGCCTCGGCGTGCGCGAGGGCCTCGCGGCCCGAGCCCGGGGCCCGCATCCGGTAGAGCTGCTTCGCGTTCACGGCGGAGAAGACTAATAGCTTGCGCGGCAGCGATGCGCGTACTGCTCTTTCACGGCTACATGCTGCGCGGCACCGGCAGCAACATCTACAGCGCCAACCTGGCGGCCGCCCTGGCCCGGCTGGGTCACGAGGTGCACCTCGTCTGCCAGGAGCGCCGGGTCCGGATCGAGGGTGTCGAGATCCACAACCCCGACATCCACGGCCTGCTCCCGGTCTATCTCAAGGACCCCTACGAGGGCTTCGAGGTGAAGGCCTTCCCGGAGCTGACCGACGCCGAGCTCGACCGCTACCTCGACGACAACGTCCGGGCCGTGCGTGAGGTCATCGGCGGCTCCGGGCCGCCCGACGCCGCGCTCGCCGGCCACCTGGTGATGGGCCCGTGCATCCTCGCCCGGGCGGCGATCGGCGAGTTCGCCGCCAAGATCCACGGCTCCGCCCTCGAGTACACGGTCAAGCCCAACCCCCGCTTCGTGCCCTACGCGGAGGCGGGGATGGGCGCGGCCGCCGCCGTCCTCACCGGCTCCCACCACACCGCGGTCTCGCTCTGGGAGGCGCTCCCCGATGTCTCCGGTCTGAGGGAGAAGACGCGACTGGGACCTCCCGGCGTCGACACCGAGCGGTTCCGCCCCCGCGCCGGCGGCCGGCGGGCGCCGCTGGTCGCTTTCGTCGGCAAGCTGATCGTCGCCAAGGGGATCGACCTCCTGCTCGCGGCCTGGCCGCTGGTCCTCGCCCGCCACCCCGGCGCGCGGCTGAGGGTCGCGGGGTTCGGCGCCTACGAGGGCGGCGTCGCGCGCCTGCTGGCGGCACTGGACCGCGGCGACCTCGACGATGCCCGCGAGATCGCCAGGCTCGGCCGCGCCCTCGAGGACGGTCCCGAGCGGCCGCTCCCGATCCTCTCCGCCTTCCTCGCCTCGCCGCCGCCCGGCTACCTCGATGGCGCGCGGGGAATGGCGGCCTCGGTCGAGCTGGTCGGGCGGCTCGAGCACGACGAGGTCGCCGAGATGCTGCCCGACGCCGAGGCGCTGGTCATGCCGAGCACCTTCCCCGAGGCGTTCGGGATGGTCGCGGCCGAGGCGGCGGCCTGCGGCGCGCTGCCGGTCTCGGCCGCGCACTCGGGAATGCTCGAGGTCTCCCGCCGACTGGCCGCGGCGCTGCCCTCCGAGGCGGCCGATCTGACCTCCTTCCCGGTCGAGGAGGGGGTGGTGGAGGGGATCGCCGAGCGGCTGAATCGGTGGCTGGCGCTGCCCGAGCAGCGGCGGGAGGCGGCTCGTGATGCGCTTGTCTCGACGGCCCACCGGCTCTGGAGCTGGGAGGGCGTGGCCCGGGGGGTCCTGGCCGCCTCACGGGGCGAGCTAGACCGTCTGCCGGATGCATAGAATGCGCCCTCCTGACGATGGTAGGGCGTCTTCCGATATTGAAAATGTTCGGCGTGGTCGTCGCCGCGACGGCGGTGATCTCGGCGGTGATGCTGCAGATCCACTGGAACGGCGAAGAGGCCTCGACGGCCGCGCCGGAAATCGACCATCTCCTCGACGTGATGATCGTCCTCTCCTCGTTCGTCTTCTCGCTGGTCGTGGTGATGCTCTTCTACGCGCTCTGGAAATTCAGGGCGAAACCGGGCGACGAGTCCGACGGCGAGCCGATCCACGGCAACACCCGGCTCGAGGTCGCCTGGACGCTGATCCCGACGATCATCGTGCTCTTCGGCGCCGGCTACAGCTGGGTCGTCCTCGACCGGATCGAAAAGACGGACGCGAACCCGCTCACGGTCGACGTCTTCGCCCAGCAGTTCGCCTGGAGCTTCGGCTATCCCGGCAAAGAAAACGTCTGGTCGCAGGGCGTGATGCACGTCCCGGTCAACCGCCAGGTCCAGTTCAAGATGCACTCGCAGGACGTCATCCACTCGTTCTGGGTCCCGGAGTGGAGGATCAAGAAAGACGCTGTGCCGGGGATCACGACGACCGCGATCGTGACGCCGGACAAGGTCGGGCACTACCAGCTGATCTGCACCGAGCTCTGCGGCTACGGCCACGCGACGATGCGGGCGGAAGTCGTCGTCGAGTCGGTGCCGGAATTCCAGAAATGGGTCGGAGGGCTGAAGCAGAAGGTGCCTCAGCCGCTCGAGGACTCGGTCGTCCAGGACACCGAGACGAACCCTGTCGAACCGATCGGAGCGGGAGGGGCATAATGAGGGCCAGCGCCAGATGTTGAATGCGATCAAGCGACCCGGGTGGATCAGGGGCGGGCTCGGACTAGTTCTGGGAGCAGCCATAGGCCTCGGCCTGGTTGTCGCCATCCGCAAGATCTCCGGCCTCCCGACCTGGCAGACCGAACAGACCGGCTACCCGCACGTCGTCGTGCCGCTGGTCAGCGGCCCGCTCGGCTTCCTGCTCGGGTTCGGCTGCTTCGACTACTGGCTGCGCTGGGCGTTCGGGGCGCCGACGATCCCCGAGGACCACTCCCAGCACGGCGCCAAGAGTTGGAAGGACTACTTCCGCTTCAACACCGATCACAAGGTGATCGGCATCCAGTACATCGTCACCACGTTCTTCTTCTTCTTCGTCGGCGGCCTGATGGCGATGCTGATCCGTGCCGAGCTCGCCCAGCCCGGCGAGCAGATCGTCCAGGCCTCCACCTACAACAGCCTGTTCTCGACCCACGCGGTGCTGATGATCTTCGTCTTCGTGATCCCGGTCTTCGCCGGGATCGCCAACTACGTCCTGCCGCTGATGATCGGCGCGCCGGACATGGCCTTCCCGCGACTCAACGCGCTGAGCTACTGGATGCTGCCGCTGGCCGGCCTGATGTTCATCGGCAGCTTCCTGGCGCCGGGCGGGGCGTTCGACGCCGGCTGGACCGGGTACGCGCCGCTGTCGACCGGAGCGCCCCTTGGGCAGTCCTTCTTCAACCTCGGCGTCCAGTTCGCCGGCGCCTCCTCGATCGCGACCGCGCTCAACTTCCTGGTCACGATCATCACGATGCGGGCGCCGGGAATGACCTTCTGGCGGATGCCGCTGCTGGTCTGGGCGAACCTCTCGACCTCGCTGCTGGTCGTCGCCGCGACGCCGTTCATCGCCGGCGCCCAGTTCATGGTCCTCTTCGACCGCGTCCTCCACACCCAGTTCTTCGAGTTCGCCGGCGGCGGCGACGTGATCAGCTACCAGCACATCTTCTGGTTCTACTCGCACCCGGCCGTCTACATCATGATGCTGCCCGGGTTCGGGATCATCTCGGAGGTCATCTCGACCCACGCCCGCAAGCCGATCTTCGGCTACCGGCTGATGGCGCTGGCGCTGATCGGGATCGTCGTCCTCAGCTACTCGGTCTGGGCCCACCACATGTTCGTCGCCGGGATGTTCAGCTGGCTGCGGGTGCCGATGATGATCACCACCCTGCTGATCGCGGTCCCGACCGGGATCAAGATCTTCTCCTGGCTGGGGACGCTCTACTTCGGCAAGATCCACACCTACTCGACGGCGATGCTGTTCGCGCTCGCCTTCATCGTCACCTTCACGATCGGCGGCATCAGCGGCGTGATGCTGGGAATGGTGCCGATCGACATCCACGTCTCCGACACCTACTTCATCGTCGCCCACATCCACTTCGTCCTCTTCGGCGGCTCGGTCTTCACGATCTTCGCCGGGATCTACCACTGGTTCCCGAAGATGACCGGGCG
>DASXBC010000015.1:0-31968 GCA_036406355.1 Solirubrobacterales bacterium
GCGGGGCGAACTGATGAGCGGCAATGCCGAGCACCTGCCCTCGCTGATGCCGGGCTTCGTCTTCCTAGTCGCCCTGTCGATCGTCGAGCAGGACGAAGCGCTCGGGCTCTCGCGCCGAGCCGCAGAGCTGATTGAGGGGGCGTTGGGGAGTTGAGGCAGGCAGTTGGGACGACGGCCCTGGCTCGCGTCGCTGTGCCCCTCTACGAGCCGCTGCGTGTCGGCGCTTTCGGCTTGAGGAGCGGAATTGCTACGGAGCTTCCCCCAGATTCCTGCTCGGTGCCTGAGGTTGTCCGCATCGTAGTCGTTGCCTGTAACGCTTAGGTTTCACCCGGACATGTGTGGACGATGAAGCGCGATCTCGCCCCGACGGGCGACCTGCCAAGTGAGCTCGCCGAGGTCCGCTTCAGCGGTCTGTATCGCGACCACGTGCGGGGGCTGCTCGGCTACGCGCTGCGGCGCAGCGCCGATCCCGACGATGCCGCCGACGTCGTCGCCGAGACCTTCCTGGTGGCCTGGCGGCGGCTCGGTGACGTGCCGCCCGGCGACGAGGCGCGCCTTTGGTTGTATGGGACCGCTCGTCGCGTTCTGGCCAACCAGCACCGGGGCGCGCGCCGGCGCGATCGACTCACAGAGCGGCTGCGAGACGAGCTTCGCCGACAGCTTCCGGCCCACCAGCCCCGGGAGGGAAGCGCGCTGCTCGAGGCTTTGGGGGATCTGAGTGAGGCGGACCGGGAGCTCCTGACGTTGATCGGCTGGGAGGAATTGACGCCCACCGAGGCCGCGGGGGCGCTCGGCATCTCGCCGCTCACCGCCCGCACCCGGCTGCACCGGGCCCGTCGCCGCCTGCGCGACCGGCTCGCCGAACAGCGGTCGAGGTGCTCGAAGAGCACCGAGATCGGAGTCGAGGAGGCACGATGAGCACCAAGAAGACCGACAGCGAGCTGCGCGCAGCCAACCCGGTCCCGAAGCAGACCCTGGAGGCACTCGACCTGGTGGCCGGAGAGGCCGCCCTCGGCGAGGCGATCGTCGCCGAGGCGCAGATCGACGAGCCAACCGCTCCTCCCCCCTCCCGATCTCGCCCACGTCGCCCTGTTCTGGTCCTGCTCGCCGGCGGGCTGGCGGTCCTCGCGACGATCGCGGTCGTCCTGCTCGCCGCCGGGGGCGCATCCGAGTCGCCCCCCGCGTACGGGGCCGAGCTCGTGCGGTTCGCCGAATCGACGCCGCTGCTGCTGCTCGAAGGGCCGGGCTGGCGGGTCGAAGACGTCTATGAGGCGGGGCACAGTCCCTACCTGCCGCGGGGCAGCGGGGGTGAAGGCTCGATGGAATTCGTCAACGGCAAGCCGATCCCGGACGAAGCAACCCGGATTCTGCCCAACGGCACGGTGCGCGGCATGGCTCCGCCGTCGGTCCGGCAACGCAAGGTCGAACTGAGCTGGCACAACGGCGAACTCGGGTTCGGAGGGAACCCGGTGACTCATCCGATCCGGCTGCCCGTGCTCGGCACGACGGCGCAGGTCAACACCCGAGCCGGAAGGATGATCATCACGACCAGGGCCGGAAGGCGGGTGATCGAAACGGGCGGGCCGGGCGACCGCGAGATGGCGGCCGTCTGGAGAGAAGACGGCCACGTGCTCGAACTGCGCGCCGCGGTACCCGATCTCGCCGCCTTCGAAGAACGGCTCGGCTGGCTGACCCGGGTCGACTCGCAGACCTGGCTCGACGCGATGCCGGCGAAGGTCGTCAAGGCCGCCGACCACGATGCCACCGTCCGCGAAATGCTGAAGGGCATCCCGGTCCCGGCCGGCTTCGACCCCGGGATGATCCCCAACGAAGGGCTGACGACGAATCGCTACCAGGTCGGGGCCGACGTCACCAGCACCGTCGCCTGCCTCTGGTTCCGGCAGTGGGGCGAGGCACGCAGGAGCGGCGACCGGAAGGCCGAGCTCGAGGCCGAAAGGGCGATGGCGACCTCGAAGCACTGGGCGATCCTGCGCGAGATGGCGAAGGAAGGCGCCTATCCCGAGACCGTCTGGAAGCTCGCCGCGGAGATGCCAAGCGGGGTGCGCCACTACGCAAAGTACACCTGGCGCCTGCTGCCGCAGGCTGAAGCCCTTGGCTGTGCCCGCCGCGGCATCCCGGTCCTCCCCTGGAAGCAGCGGCTTCAGCGCGAACGAAGGGAACGCGACAGCCAGTAGCGCCTACTCGGCCGCTGGAGCGCGCAGCCCGTCGAGGGCGAGGCCGAGGATGCGGTCGATCTGATCGGCGTCGGCGTTGCGGATCGCGGCGATGCCGCTGACCATTTTCGTGACGTCGGAGATGTCGACGTCGTCGCGGACCGCGCCCGCGTTCTGGGCCCGCTCCAGCAGGCCCTCGCCGGCGCCGTAGATCGCGGTCGCGCAGGAGCTGAAGACCGGCGAGTCGCGGTCGACGTAGGCGAAGAGCTCCTCGGCGAGGGCTCGCTTGGTCGCCGCGAAGCCAACGAACTCGTGAAGCCAGCCGGTCAGCGCCTCGAGCGGCGGCTCGTCGACGAACTTCTTCGCCGAGTCGCAGATCGCCTCCACTTCTCCCAGGTAGACCGCTTCGAGCAGGTCCTGGCGGGTCGGGAAGTGGCGGTAGAGGGTTCCGATTCCGACGCCGGCGCGGGCGGCGACGTCCTCGAGGGTCGCGCCCGTCCCCCGCTCGGTGAACTCCTCACGCGCAGCAGCGATCAGCTTCTCGTAGTTACGGCGGGCGTCGGCTCGCTTCGGTCGCGGGGCGAGGGTTACGAGGTCGCTGGGATTCGCGTTCACGACTACATCCTAAATTTCACTTGACAAACCGGAGGGACCCTCCGTATAGTGCCCTCCAGAAGCGGAGGCATCCTCCTATTTACCCGGAGGCGTCCTCCAGTTTAGCACCAGATTCAGCACCGGAAAAGGACTTTATGACTTCATCGTCTCCCCGCAACGCCCTCTCCCTCGCGATCATCCTCGGCTGCTACCTGATGATCATCCTCGACATCTCGGTGGTGATCACCGCGCTGCCGAGCATCCACGAGGATCTCGGCTTCTCGACCACCAGCCTCTCCTGGGTCCAGAACGCCTACACGCTCACCTTCGGCGGCCTGCTCCTGCTCGGCGCCAGGGCGGGCGACATCCTCGGCCGCCGCCGGGTCTTCATCGCCGGCATCGCCCTGTTCACCTTCGCCTCGATGCTCGGCGGCGTCGCCCAGTCGCCGGCCTGGCTGCTCGGCGCCCGCGCCGTCCAGGGGGTCGGCGCCGCAATCGCCGCTCCCTCGACCCTGGCGCTGCTCACCATCAGCTTCCCCGAGGGCCCCGAGCGCACCCGCGCGGTCGCCTGGTACAGCGCGGTCGCCGGCGCCGGCGGCAGCATCGGGCTGCTGCTCGGCGGGATGCTCACCTCCTGGATCTCGTGGCGCTGCGGCCTCTTCATCAACGTCCCGATCGGGGCGGTCCTGATCTGGCTCGCGCCGCGCCAGCTACCGGAGACAGAGCGCCGGCGCGGCCGCTTCGACCTCGCCGGAGCGATCAGCTCCACCGTGGGCATGACCGCGCTCGTCTTCGGCCTCGTCCGCGCCGCCGAGGACGGTTGGGGAGACCCCCTGGCGCTCGCGTCCTTCGCCGCGGCGGCGGCGCTGCTCGCCTACTTCGTCGCCAACGAGCGGCGGGCCGACCAGCCGATCACCCCGTTGCGCCTTTTCACAAGCCGCGAGCGGGTCGGCGCTTACGTCGCGCGCATCCTCGTGGTAGGCGCGATGTACTCGACCTTCTTCTTCCTCACCCAGTACCTGCAGGTGGTGCAGGGCTACGGCGCGCTCGCCGCCGGCTCCGCCTTCCTGCCGATGACGCTCTCGGTCTTCGCGATGGTGCGAGTCGTTCCTCGGATCGCACCGCGGGTCGGCGAGGTGCGGATCCTCGCCGTCGGGCTGGCCCTCGCCCTGGCCGGGATGCTCTGGCTGGGACAGATCTCCCCCGGCGCCGACTACCTGACCCAGATGGCGGCGCCGCTGATCCTGCTCGGCGTCGGCTTGGGGTCGGCGCTGACGCCGCTGACCACCGCCGGCATGGCCGGGGTCGCCGACGCCGACGCCGGCGCCGCGTCCGGGCTGATCAACGTCTCCCACCAGCTCGGCGGCACGCTCGGAGTCGGGGCCCTGGTCACGGTCTTCGCCGCCGCCAGCAGCGGCGCCGGAGCGCACGCCCTCGTCGAAGGCGTCCCCACCGTCCTTGCCGGCGCGGCGATCCTGATCGTCCTCTCGCTCACCACCGTCCTCGCCGTGATGCGGCCGCGGCTACTCCCCGCGCGGGCCGGGCGGGCGGAGGTGGCGGCATGAGGCAGCGAGGCGCGACGGCTGCCGAAACGAGGGCGCGGAGCGGGCGGTCGGCGCGGCATACCGGTACGCCGCGAAAGACCACCTTCCGCCGGGTCGCGGTCTTCACGCCGCTGAGGGCGGCGGGGGCTAGGAGCTTCTCGGGCAGGGGGTCCGGGGCTTGACCGACTGCTTCAGTTGCTTGCCGCTCTGGGCGACGTATTCGACCTGGATCGAGCCGGCGCCGCGGCAGAGGTCCTTGGTGTTGCTGAGATAGCCCTTCTTACCACCCAGGAGGGTGAGGCGGAAATGGCCGATAGGCGCATCCGGGATCACGGGGACGGTGGTCCGCAGGCGCCCGGTCTTGTCCGACGCCGATTCCGCCTGCGGCATGATCGTCACCTGGCCGTCGAGGATGAAGACCAGATGCGGCAAGTTGCCGTAGCCGGAGACGGCGTAGGCCGGGCCCCTGAGAGGCTCGTCGAGCAGCGGAGTGTTGACCGAGACATTGCCCATCGGCTGGCGGCCACGGCACCGTTCGGCTTCCAGCTGCGACCGCGAGCAGATGTTGAACAGATGGCGCTGGTCGACCTGGTAGGCCTTGGGCAGGGTGACGGTGACCGACTTCAGGTTTGCGTCACCTCTGCGGGTCCGCAGGTCGAACTGGAGCCGGGGGTTCTGGGCACGATGGGTCTGGTGGCCGAGCTGGCGGACGGTCATCGTCGGCTTGAAACCGAGGTCGGAGCAGTTGACCGGGTGGAAGTAAGAGCTGAAATCGGCCACGGTGCCCTGGTCCCCGATCCCGCGCGAGGCGATGGTCGAGCTGTCGCAATGGGTCGGATTGATCATGAAGTTCGGCTTGTCGATGTTGACCTGGATCGTCCGCATCCGCAGCGGCACGCCGCCGATGATCGTCGGCAGGGTGTCGGAGATGGCGGTGACATGGGCATCGAGCGGATCGACGTGGATCGCGACCCGCACCACCTGCGTCCCGTAGTCGTAGGGGCCGGCCACCGCGGGGGTGATCACGACCAGGCTGAGCGGCGCGCCCCTGAACGGGCCGGCGAGGTAGATCTTGCCGGTGACGTGGAATGGGTGGCCTCCGGGGCCGGCGGCGACATTCGAGGTGCCGATCAGACTCGATCGCCGGCAGCTCGGATAGAGCTCCTCGGTCCGGCCGAGCTGCGCGGCGGCCTGCATGATCGCTTCCTCGGAGCAGTATTCGATTCCGCGCAGCGACCCGGTCAACCCGGGCGGCATCGTGAAATCGAGGTCGTGGAGGAACTGGTCGCCGTCGTCACGGTCGAGCCTCAGCGAGAAGGCGCTGAAGCCGCCGGCCGTCGGGTTCGAGGTACCGGCTTCGAGGCGAGGCGAGAACGGCCTGACCTGACCCGGGCACGGTCGGCCTCCCGGGCCGGAGTTGATGCTGAGGATGGGGCGCGAGCGCTGGGGCGCGAGCAGGCTGTTCCAGGGGCTGAATTCCGAATCGACCGGGTAGATGGTGCATTGGGTCGGCGTGGCGATCAGCCCGCGGTCGGACGCGAACACGTGGAGATTGAATTCTTCGAACGGCACCTCGGGGAGGTCGGTGACGGAGATGGCCAGCCTCCCGGTCGTCGGATCCGGCCGCACCGAGGCGACGATCTTCGCGTTGATGCCGAACCCACTGGCGATCATGAAGAGCCGGTACTGATTGCCGGGCGTGGGCTCACCGATGTAGAGCGACCCCGTCAGGGGGCCGACCAGCGCCGGTGTGTGGATGTCGAAACGACCGATTTTCGAGTTGTTCGGGCATTGCGCAGGCGCCTCGCTGCCGAAGCCGGCCTCGACGTCGGTGCAGGCGGTCTGGCCGTCCGCCGCGTCCGGGTTTACGGACACGCCTTCGGGCAGGAGCACCGTTGCCGAGCGGATGCTCGACGGCGTCGGCGAGCGGCTCAGCGGCTGCGCCGCCCGCAGGCTGATGTCCATCCCCGAGGGCGAGTCGGCCGCTTCCGAGGTCAGCCCGGCGTTCAGCGCCGGCTGGAAGGTCTGCTGGTCGCAGGCGGTCGTCGGCGGATACTGATCCTCCGCATGCGACGTCTGGGAGGGATCCTGGTAGGTCCGGACGTCGAGCGAGACGGTCAGGGGCTGGCCCGTGCAGGTGCTGGGATTGTCGATCATCGGCGCCTCGACCACGTTCGCGTGGTGCGGCGCCTGGCCGTTGTTCGAGGCGCAGCGGGCGCTGGCCACGCCGGGGCAGCCCGCCGGGTTGCCGGGTGAGCCAGGGAGGAAGCGTTCGTCGTCGTTTTCGATCGCGGCCGGGAATCCCCAGACCGAGATCGCGGCTCCGGCGAGGGGCATCGACTGAGTGATGCCGGCGACCGTCATCCGAAGGCCGTAATCGGATCCGCTTCGAACCTGAATCGGGATCGAGATCGGGATGTCGACGGTCGGGGCGACGAATGCGAGCCGGGCGGTCTCCCCCTCGACCTGGACGGCGATGTCGTAAACCGGCGCAGCGCCGAGGAGGGCGTTCGGATTGCCGTTGTAGTTCGCCCTGACGACGACCGTGCCCGCCTGGGAGGCGGCGGGGCACTGGGATAGGGCGAAGTCGGAAACGGTGCAGGTCGGAATCGCGTTCGGGTTCCCGAATACCCCCTGCGGCAGGTTGACGGTGACGTTTTCGGCGGCCTCCGGCTCGCCCGGTTCCTCGAGGGTGAAGCTCGCCGTCAGGTTCGGGTGAGCGCCGGCCGCGGTGGTCGAGGTCGTGACGCCGAACGAGCTGATCGGCTCGACGGCGGTCGCCGTCTGCGCGGAGGCCGCGAGGGCGATGGCACAGAGCGAGAGAACGGTGGCGAGCCGGGCCGTCATCGCGTTCTCCTCTTTGCGTTGGCATGGTGTCGATGCTTGTGCCTGTGGCCGTGCCGGTGCCGGTGCCTCTTCTTCTTGTGCGCCGGCTTCACATTCCCCCCGGTCCCCTGGAAGGTCGGCAGGGCGGCGGGGGGCGGAGCCGCGGAGCCGGGCCCGTGACACTCATCGGATGCCTGGCATTCCTGGATCACGGGCGGGGTCGCGAAGCCCCCGTTTTCCCGCGCTGTGTAGATCTTCACCGTCTTTCCGTTGTGATCAGCGCTGACCAAGGTTTCCCGTGTGTAGAAGTAGGCGTTTCGCCCGTCGGCGCTGACCGAGAGAAGGCCCGTGGCCGTCGGCGAGCGGCCGGTCGAGATCAGGTAGAGCCGTTCGTTCTTCCACTCGTAGACGTCTGACGAAACCCCGGTGTCGCGGAGCGCCAGAGCTTCGGTCGAGGTGAAGAAAACCCTGCCGTCATCGGCGAGGTTCAAGCCGTATTCGGACAGTTCGGTGTCGGCGTTCAGCGTCGCACGAGTGGTCGGGCAGGAGGCGCAGATCAGGGAGTTTTCCTGCGCCGCATAGCGATAGATGGCCGTGTGTCCCGCGGTCGGGAAGCCGGTCAGGGGATCGCTCGACGAGAAGGCCGCGAAATCGCCGCTCGGTGTGACCTGGAAGTCGCCGAAGCCGCGCATCTCGCTGTCGAGGACCGCATGCGTGATGGCCGGATCGGAGGGCTCGAGGGTGGCGACGAAACGAGCGGGTTCCCCGGGCGCGGACAGGTAGAGGTTCGGCTGGTTCTGAACGCCGGAAGTGCCATCGAGCCTCTCGGGGGAAAGGAAATAGATCGCTCCACTCCCTGCCGCCACTCCGGCCCCGCCCGCGAACGCGACGGCTGCGCAGCTGTTCGTCGACGAGGCGCCGACGGCGTTCCAGTTGTTGCGGCCCGCGGCCGGCGCCGGGTCGCACGAATCCGTGTCGCCGCCGCCGGGCCCGCTCGAGACGCGCGTGAGCGTGACGGCACCGCCGGCCGAGACGTCGGCGCGATAGATGTCGGCGCTGTTGTCGTGGTCATCAGCCGTCAGCCGGTCGACGGTCGTGTAGAGGACCGAGGACCCGTCCGAGGACATCCCGTCGTAGAGGACGCCGTTGGTGGTGCCGGGCGCCAGATCGACCGTCCCCGGCGAGTCGTCGATGTTCATGTACGGGTGCCAGTAGCGGTTGCCGGCCGCGTCGGTCGACACCCGCTGGGCGACGACAATCCGCGACCCGTTCCCGGACAGGTCGAGGGAGGCGATTCCGTCGGCGTCGCCGGGCCCGTGGCAGTTGCCCGCGCCCTGGAGACACGGCAATGGCGCTCCGCCGGGTGTCTTGGAGACGACGTGGGTCACGCCCGCGACGAGATCTCTGTCGTAGATCGAGACGTCTCCGTTCGAAGCCGCGTCCTGCTCGAAGGCTGCGGTCGAGCCGAAGATCAGATGGGTGCCGTCTGCGGAAAGCCGTCGGCCGATGTACCCGTCGGGTTCGGCCAACGGCCCGGGATCGAGAGAGCCGGCCATCCCCTGGGTGAGTGGCCCTTCGTCGCGGCGAACCGGCAGACCCGTCTTGCCGTCCGCGAAGCACGGGCTGCAGGTTTCGGGACCACCGAAGAGGAGGGTCGAGAGGTCTTCGGACTCTTCGAGCGGCGTCGATCCGAACGGCCCCTGGAACGGCGGGTCGCCGACCGCGATCCCGGCGTAGGTGGTCGTCCAACCGCCGCTCGTCCTCCTCGCGATGTACGGGTCGGCGCCGTGGTTCGTCGGTTCGCCACCGACTCCGGGGACCTTTCCGAAGTTCAGGGAGTAGAGGACGCTGTCGGCGGCGCGTGGCTTGGCGGCGAGAGGGATTTGACCCGGAATCAGATCGGACCGCACGTCATAGCCGCCGGCGTTCGCCGGCGATACGAGCTCGTAGGCGCGGCAGTCCGGCAGCAGGACGGTGCCGGTCTCTTTGCGGATCAGAGCGTTCGGGCAGGTGTCCACGGTCGATTCGACGACATAGGTCCGGAAGACGTCTTCGGCGCCGGCCACTTCCCCGAAATCGTTTTTTGCGACCAGTCTGTAGTGGTAGCTCGTGTCCGATTTCAGCCCGCTCAGCACGACGGACGCTTCCTGGGTGCCCAGTACGTTGGGAAGGAAGGTTTCTTCGAGGGGGGCGACGGCACACGAGCTGAGATCGCAGTCTTCCTGCCCGTATTCGACGAAATACCTGGTTTCGCCGCCATTCGGATTCAGATCGGCGGAAATGCGCGCCCCGTCGGAGTTGACTTCGGAGACGATCGTTTCCGACATCGAGAGTTCCCCCTGCGGTCTGAACGGCCGATCGCGACCGAAGGCGAGGACACCGTTGGCGTTCTCCGCAACCAGGCGGTAGTGATACTGGGCCCCCTGGGTCAGGCCTTCCAGCTGCGCCGTCACTTCGTGGACGCCCGGGCCGGAGATCGGGCTGGCTGGGGTGCAGGGCGCCACTTCGCCGTAGTTCCCGTAGGCGCCCCACTGGAAATAGCATTCAGTCGTGTCGCCGGCTCCATCGAGGTCGACCGTCCCATGCAGGGTCACCTTGGTCGGCGTCAACGCCGGCGGTTCGGTCTTGACAGTGGGCACCGTCGCCTGCCCGGTCTTTTCGAAGATCTCGATGTGCTTGGCGCCGCTGAATTCGCGTTGATCGGCGACATAGACCCGTTGGTCGCCGGCAGCCACCCCCACCGCCGTCGGGGATTCAAAGCCCGGGAACGAGAGGTCCGGGGTCCCGAATGAGGTGATCGCTTCGCCGTTCTCGTCGTACTCGATGACGACCGGGGCGAAGCCGCCTTCGAACGGCTTCGACTCGAGCGTGAAGACGTGGTCCGTGGTCATGTCCGCCGTCGCGTTGATGGTGGAGACGTTGCTGCCGGCGAAATCGGACAGCACATGGCCTTCGGAGTCGTATTTTTTGCCGTAGTCGGTGATGACTCCCGGGGGGACAAAGCCGGATGCGTCGAAGTAGAAGTTGTCCTGAGAGTCGATGGTGAGGCTGCAGGCTCCGTTGAAGTTCCCGGTCGTGAACGGTTTGAACGGGATCGTCTTGCCTGTCGGAACCCCGTCGGAGTCGTACTCGGTGAATTTGTAGCGGGGGTAGTCGACCACCCAGAGATCGCCCTCGGCGTCGGTCGCGATGTCGCAGACCCTCTGGAAGCCTCCGAGTGGGAACCCTCCGCCTAGTTCGGTGCCGTCGGGCCGGTATCCCTTGACCACTTTTTCGGTGAGCGCGTAGATATTGCCCTTCGATGACGTCGTCGAGTTGTCGACGGCAACACGCTGGGCCGATTCGTCGTGGAGGGGGAATGCCGTCGCCCCTTCGAGCGCGCTGAACGCCAGTGGGTTTCCTTCACCGTCGAACTGCGACACCGAACCGGCCAGCCGCACCGGGTCGGTCACGTAGCCCTTTTCGGCCGTCTGGTTCAGGTCGAGGTCGGTCGGGGCGGCGAGGGTCCCCGCCGTGGACCCGGTCCCGTCGTAGTACTGGCCGGTGTAGGTGTAGACCGGCACCGTGCGTGCGCTCGCTGAGCCGGCGGCGGCGAGCATCGACAGCGCCGCGATGGCCGCGACCGTCAGCAGCCGGACAACCGTCTTCGTCGGCATCTCCACCGCCTAGCCCCTTCCCCGCCCCGAGCCGTGGCGCTTTCGGCTTGCGCCGGAGCCGCAGCTCGTCCTCAGCTTCGGTTTGACGTTGAGGACATCGCCGTTCTGGCCGGTCATCTTCACCGTCGCCCGCTTCGTCCGGCCGCACAGTCCGCCGCTGTTGACGACCAGGCCCTTTGCGCCGCCGAGCAGGTCGAACTTGAGCGAGCTGACCGGCGCGTCGGGGACCGATTCGAAAGTGGTGCGGAGGCGTCCGTTGACGGCGTCGACCCGCCCGGCCAGTTCGATTTCGATCTGGCCCTCCAGATCCATCACAAGATCGGGAAGCTTGTGCGAGGAGGCGCGCAGGTAGACGCTCCCTTCGAGCGGCTCGTCGAGCAGCGGCGTCACCACCCTGGCGTGTCCCACCAGCGAGCTCGCGGGGCACTGGTCGGCGGCGAACTCCGCCCTCCTGCAGATCGTGCCGATGTGAGCATTGTCGAGTTGCTCTCCGTTCGGCAGGGTGACGGAGACACGTTGAGTGTTCGCGTCGCCGGGCCGCGCCTTGAAGAGCGCGTGGATGGCCGGATGGCCCCGGGCTTCGAGCCCGCCGGTCAGCGAAAGGCTGAGCGCCGGGGAATAGCCCATCGCCGAGCAGTTCGCGACCTGGAAATGGGTCTGGAAGTCCGTCAGCGCGCCTTCGTCCCCGAACAGCTGCGTCCCGATGGAGAACGGGTCGCAGCGGGTCGGGTTGAGGGTGAAGTCGGGGCGATCGAGGCCGACCTGCAGGTAGCGGGTGCGGAGGGGCACGCCGTCGAGAATCCGCGGCAGCGGGTCGGAGACCGTGGTGATCTGCGCGGTCGCGGGATCGATGAAGACCGCGACCCGAGTGACGACATTGCCGAGGTCGTATGGCCCGGAGACGGCCGGAATCACGACAAGAAGACTCAGTGGGGCGCCCCGGTAGGGACCGGCGAGGTAGACGTCGCCGCCGACGTAGAGAGGGCGAGTGCCGGGCCCTGTGCCGGCCTTGATGAAGCCGATGCGACTCGCGGCCGGGCAGAGCGGCGCGGCCTGCTCCTGGCGCCCGCTGTGGGCGCCGCTCAGAAGGCCCGAGATGGCCGGCTCGGGGCAGTAGGCGACGCCCCGCAGCGATGCGAGGAAGCCGGGCGGCGTGCTGACCTTGAGCGCGGTCGGTTCCTGGTCCCCGTCGTCGCGGCTCGCCTCGACGGTGAAGGGAGCGAAGGCTCCCGCCGTGTTGTCGGCACTGCCCGCGTTGACCGCCGGGTGGAACGGCGAGGGCGAGGGCGGACAGGGCGTCCCATCGGGACCGGTGATGACCGAGATCGAGCTCGTCGAGACCTGGTCTTCGAGCACCTGGTCCCAGGGGGTGAACCGGGTGACCACGGGGTAGCTTCCGCACCGCTTTGGGGTGGCGAAGATGCCGCGCTCCGAGCCGAAGAAGTGGAGGGCGACCTCCTGGATCGGCGATTGCGGGAGATCGGAGAACGTGGTCACGACTCGGCCCGTTTGAGGATCGAGCTCGACCGCTCCTTTCAGTTTCACGTGGGTGGCGAAACCATCTGCGGTGACGAAGATCCGGTAGGTCTGGCCCGGGAGCGGCTGGCCGATGTAGACGCTGCCCTGGATCGGGCCCGGCAGGGCCGAGCTGTCGATGGTGGAGGTGCCGATCTTGGCGAACTCGGGGCAGTGCGCCGCTTCCTCCGTGGTGAAGGAGAGTTCGTCGTCGGCGCAGGCGACCTTGCCGTTGGCGGCGTTGGGCGCCAACGAGAACCCTTCCGGGAGCGTCATCTCAGCGCTGCGTATCTCCGACGGTGAGGGTGTGGTCGGGCTCTGCGTCTGCGGCACCGTCAGGGTCACGTCGAGACCGGACATGCTGTCGGCCGCTTCCGTCGTCGGCGTCGCGGTGAGGCTCGGGCTGAAGGTGAGCTGATCGCAGCCCGTCGTGGCGGGCCAGGCGTTGTCGGCCTCGACCACCACCCCGGAGTAGTATTCGATCGAGTGGCTTGCCGTCAGCGGCACGCCGCAAGTTGTCGGGTTCTGGAGATATGGGGCCGGCGGCGAACTCGATTGCACCGGGCCAAAGCACCCTCCCGGGTACGGTTTGCATTCGATCCCCTCGGTCGTGCCGACCGGGAATCGATTTGCGTCGTGACTCGGGTCCGCAGGCACGCCCCATAGATGAACTGCGGTCGTGGTGATCGGGAAGAACTGGTAGATCGGCGAGGTCGTCGCGTCGAGGCCGTAATCGGATCCGGTCCGTGCGTGGAGGATGACGAAGAGTGCGGTGTTCGCTCCGAGCACATAGAAGCCGGTGAGGCCGGCCTCGTCGGCGTGAGGCACGAGGTTGAACATCGCCTCCCGTACAGCCCCCTGGATCTCGACTACTCCGACCTGGGACTCCGGTGGGCATGCGTGAAGAGCGAATTCGGTCAGCCTGCAGGCGGGAACGTTGTGTGGATCTCCGATGAAGCCGGTGGGGAAATGCATGTCGAGGACTCGGGCGTCCTCGCAGTTGCACGGCCGGTTGCTCGAGTTTCGGGCGCTCCAGGTGACCGAGTAGTCGACATCGGGGTGACCGCCCGCCTGGGTCGTCGAGACGTGGGTGGCGAATTCAGAGATTTCCTCGACCGCGAGTGCCCGATCCGCAAAGCCCCAGGTCAGGGCCATGGCGACGATCGCCGCCGCAAGCGTGGCGAAAAACCTGCTCATGTTCTTCCGCTCAGCCATGGGCCCGGCTTCCTCCTGCGTGGCGACGGCGCCGGTGGCGCGCCTTCGCCCGTTTCCTGTGACGCTTCTTATGTTTCGCGGACCTCCCGTTCGATCCGCGGTTCGAACCGAGGGCGGCATCGGTCCGTATCTGTGACGTCGCCGGGGTGGGGTTTTCAACGCCGTGGCACTCGTCGGCGGCGACGCAGGGCAGATGTTCCTGCGGCGGTGGGAAGCCCCCGTTCGTGCGCGCGTCGTAGAACTTCATGAATTGGCCGTTGAAGTCTTCGTCGGGGGCCAGCGTGTCGTAGGTCGAGAAGAAGACGTCCACCCCGTCGTGACTGATCGCCTCGACGCCGGTGTACTCCCCGGGGTAGAAGTGGTTCCCGGGCAGCAGATCGGCCTGAGCCGTGCCGCTGCTGATCAGCTGCGGACGCCCTCCGACGAACTCGTATACGTCGACCAGCCCATTCGTATCGCCTTCGACGAGAGAATCCGAGGTTGCGAAAACGACCCGCCCGTCATCGGACATGAAGCGGCCGCTCTGGCTGGCCATCACGTCCTTGCTGGGTTCACCGCGTTCCGGTTCGAACGGGAACTGTGCGAGCCCGGTTTCCTCCGGCGGCCGCAGTACCTGCGGCGGTTCGCCGGTGGGGATGCAGGAGGCGCACCGGATCACACCGGTTTCGGGGTTATAGACGTACATCTCGCGCCAGCCCTGGTTGTCGTAACCGGTCAGGCGCGCGGCGGTGAGGAACGCGACGTGGCTTCCATCCGGTGAGATCTGGATGCGATCGATCGACGTCTTGGCATCGAGGGTGGCGACGTATTTGACGGCGCCGTGCCGGTAGACGTAGAGGTTCTTCTCGTTGAAGACGCCTGGATTGTTGGGGTCGAGCTGCTCGGGCGAGTAGAAGTAGACGTCGCCGCTCTGGGACGCGATCGGATCATCGCTGTCGCGCCTCTGGGTTTTGAGCGGCACCGCCGAGCAGAGCGGGCCCAGTTCTTCTTCGTTCGGTGAGCACGCATTCGAGTTTCCGGCCCCGTTGCCCTGTGAGACCCGGGTGATTTCGCCCGTTTTCTCTTCCCAGACATAGATATCCGTGCTGAAAGGGAGATCCGTGTCGTCGGGTGTGACGTGGTCGCGAGAGGCGAAGACGACCTTCGAGCCGTCGCTCGTCATACCGATCAGCTGAATCGAGTTTTTCCCACCGGCGATTTCGTAGGTGAGCGAATCGCCGACCCGCATGTAGAGGTTGACGCCACCGTTGTTTTCCGTCGTCATCAGAATGTGACTTCCGTCGGTGGAGACGGCGGGGATTTTCACGAATTCTTCCGTTTCACCGGAACCGCCCGTTCCCTTCTGGATGTCGTCACCGCCGGGCAGCAGTGACACCTTTTCCACCGTGGCGTCTTCAATCTCGTTGTCGTACGCCGACCCCGGGGCCCCGGTTGTCCCATCGGGGGTGAACGGGATGTTGACCGAGGAGAAGACGTAGTGGCTGAAGTCCGGCGAGGGGTGATCGTCGCCGATGTATTTGGTGCCGTTTTTGACCACGTTGACGTTCGTCGGCCAGCGCCCGAGGCTGTTTCCTTCCTGATCCCAGACGTAGGGCGCGCGCGACACGCCTTCGAGATCCTCTTCCGTGGCTCCGATTGCGGGCCTCGTTTTGTAGTCGATGCAGATCTTCATCTCGAGGTCGCACTTGGCGCCGCTCGCCACGAGCGCTTCGTTGCCGCGCAATCCCCAGTACCGCGTCACCCACCCGCTCGTGGTCCGGGTTGAGGTGTAGGTGTCAAGGAGGGAGTTCGGAGGGTTGGTCCCAGGCAGGGCTCCGCTCAGACCCGAGAATGAGAAGCGAGAGGGGTTTCGCGCGGTACCGAGGTTCAGTGCTTCGGTCTTGTAGTGAGGAATGAAGATCGACCCGAACGTGTAGAAGAAGAGATCTTCGGTGACGTCCCCGGGATAGAGCTCGATCGCACTCGCGTTGCCGGGGCTGACGAGCTCGTACGCGCGGCAATCCGGCAGGTAGGCCGAGCGGGTCAGCTGGCGCGCGTATGCGTTGGGGCAGTCCTGGGGGAAGAAGTTGAACGTCGAGTCATCCGTCACTTCGGTGCCCCATTCATTGGTCGCGACGACCCTGAAGTGGTAGGTGACGCCGGGGTCGAGGCCGGTCAGCTGCTGGGAGACCGGCACCGGAGCGTGGCCTTCGCCGACGCTACCCCCGCCCGGGGGACTGACCTGGCCGTAGCTCGCCGTCGGCCCGTATTCGAACCGGTACGTCGTCGGGAAGCCGGCCGGGTCGATGCGGGCGTTGAGCGTTGCGCCGGATTCCCCCACGTCCGAGGGGCGCACGCCCGAGATGCTGGGGGCAGACGCCGCGGCAAACGTCTGGTCCGGGCCTCTGGTCATCCCCAGCGAGTTCTGGGCGACGAGGCGGAAGTGGTACAGCCGGCCCGGTTGCAGGTTGTCGATTTCTGTCGGGTCCGCCGAAACACTTCCGGATCCGGAGCCCGCTGACGCTTCCGCGGTTCGCTGCCGGTAGTTGGTGTCGATTCCGTATTCGAACCAGTAGGTCGTAGGCAGGCCGTCGGGGTCGAGCGAGCCGTTCAGCAGCGCTGTTGTGCGCGTCACACTCGTCGCCGGTTCGGTCCTGACGTCGAGGACGGCGGCGGGTCGGATTTTCACCGCTGTGCTCCGGTTCACGCCGTTGTTCGTCCTGACCACGACCCGCGCCCGGTAGCTGACCTCGGTCTGCAGACCGGTCACGTCGGTGCTGATCGCGGTCGATTCGTCTTCGTAGGGGGCCGACGGTTCACATGGCGTGAACTGGGTGTAGAGGAATGGCGGTTCGAATGGCTCTTCGCCATATTCCACACGGCATTCGAACACTTTCGGCCCGTGGTCAAGATCGATCGTCGCCGAGATCGTCGCGTCGTTGTGCCCGACGGATGCCTGCACGTCTTCGATGTTGGGGATCGGCACGGGCGGGCCGAACACGGCAAGCGAGTTGCCCCGGCTGACGTAGATCCGTCCGTCCGTACTCGGGATGCCCGAGGTGTCGAATGCCATCGGCCCGCTCGCGAAACCGATCGTTTCCGGACTCCCGAACGCGGGACCGACTTTTTCGGTGGGACTGGCCCACTCTTCGATCATTCCCGTCCCGCCGTCGAGAAGGAATGCGTGGTGGTCAGCCGGATCGATCGAGACCGATTCGACGTAGCCGTAGCCATCTTCATGGCGACCGCCGAGAGTCCACGGTCCCGACGTGTCGCATTCGCATTTGTTCGGATCCAGGTCCACCGGAGGAGAATCGCCGGGAGGTCCTGTGAATCCCGAGGCGCTGTAGAGCTCCCAGATCGGGTGGAATTCACCCGGGCCGGAGAAATTCCCGCGGCCGACGTAGACGACTTCGTCATCGGCGACCGCGCCCAGCGCGAAGCCTCCGGCGGCGAGTTTGTTCGCGAAGAAAGTGCCCTTCCGAATCTGGCCGACGAACGGGTCGTGGGCCGGATCCGCGTCGATCGCCTGGTATTTGTCGGCGTGATACACGTCGCCGACGGTCGTTTCGTTGTAGGTGATGATGATGCTGCTGCCGCTCGGCGAGACGGACAGGTACGTGGGGACACCTTCCGGGCTCTGGAACGGCGTCGGCTGGGTCGTGTCGATCTGCCCCCGGTAGGCGCCGGTCGGGTCGAAGGCGACGATCTGCGCGTGGTTGACCCCCGGTTCCACTTCCTTGATCGCCGCGACGTACATGTAGCCCGCCGTCGGTCCGGTCTTCGACGGGTTCATGGCGGCAATCGACGCCGGCCCGAGACTGTTCCAGGGGGTTTCGTCGCAGTCGGCGGGGGTCGCGGGGCAGTTGCCCCCGCCGGCGCCGTCGATCGCGTTGGTTCCGAGAGCGGAAAAGTTCACCGGTTCGCCCGCGGGGCTGAACTTCTGCACCGCCCCTTCGGCGAGCAGGATGATGTTCCCCTGGGGATCGACCCCCAGGAGGCGTGCCCCATTCACCGGCAACGAAATGTTCTTGAGGAATTTGTGGGTGGTTTCGGCGCCGGCGGCCGGCGGTATCACGCCCGGCAGAACGACCAGGAGGAGAAGGAGGAAGGTTCTTCTGATCCTCATCAGCGTCCTCGCCTGGCGCGGTGTCGGTGCCGCCGGTGCTTCTTCACGCACTTGCCCTTGCGGCGGACATAGCCCCGTTTGCAGTTTTTGTAGCGACGTGGGCCCCCACTGGGCGCGTCGCGAGTGGTGAAGACCTGGTCGCCGCCGGCGGTCTGACCGAACTCGTTCACCGCGACTGCGCGGAAGTGATAGGTGGTGGAGGGGCTGAGACCCGTCACGGTGACCGAGCCGAGGCCGTCTGGCCCGGCCACGACGCCTGCCGACTGCGCTCCGTAACTGGAGCTCGTCCCGTATTCGAATTGGATCGTCGTGGTCGTGTCCGGCGCCCCCGCTCTGGCCGAGAATCGCACGCTATGAGCGTCGAGGACCGATGCCGCAACTTCGCCTATCACCGGCATGGTCGGGGTCGTGAAGACGGCGTCCGAGCTAGCGATGTGGCCGACGAAGTTGAAGGCGATGACCCGGAAGTGATAGGTCGTCCCCGGCGAAAGCCCGGAGAGGTCGGCAGCGACCGAGTGGAAGCTGCCGTCGTTTCCGATCGGCCCGACGATTGCGGTGCTGCTCCCATACGAAGCCCCCGGCCCGTACTGGAACCGGTAGGCGGTGTCGCCGAACCCGGGATTCAGTTCGGCATGCAGGGTGGCGGTCGTCAGTCCCGTCGCCGTCGCGACGACGTTTCGGATCTGCGGCGGGTCGGAGAGGGGCGTCGTAAATTCCCGATCGGATCCGTAGCTGGTTCCCAGGCCGTTGACGGCGACCAGGCGATAGTGATAGGTCGTCGCCGAGGTGAGCAGGCCCGAAAGACTCGTTTCAACCTGAGTCAGTGCCCCAGCCGAGGTCTCGTCTCCGGGGGCCGCCGGCGATTGCTGACCGTACGATTTCGTTTCGCCCCATTCGAAGTAGTACTGCGTCGATTCACCCGAGGGATTCAGTTCACCATGCAGGGTGGCGGTTCCCGGCCCGAGGTCGGTGGCGTCGCCGGTTTCGAGGCCGGCCACCCAGTGGGGGGTGAAGGTACGGTCGGGGCCGTTGCTCGTCCCGTTGCCGTTGGTTGCCCGGAACCTGTAGTGATAGACCGTCTCGGTTTCGAGGTTCGAGAGGTGGATGGTCGCGTCGCCGGCTTGTGTCATCGGCAGCGCCTGCTCGCACGGCACCGTCGTCCCGTAGGCGTCGGTCGGCCCGTATTCGACCTCACAGTCGACGATGTCCCCAGCCCCCACCGGGTCGAGGTGAGCCGTGAGGACGGCGTCGGTGTGGCCGACCGAGGCCGGTTTGGGAACGACGTCGGGGACCACCTTCGAGCGGAATGCCGCGATCCCGCCTTCGATCGCGACGTAGACCGAGTAGTCCGTCCCATCGACCGCGAGTGCCCTCGGTGAGGAAAGGTATCCGGCCCCGAAGCTTTCCTTCGGGGTGCAGTACCCCTTCGCCGGATTGCATGTCCGTTCGAACACGTTCACGGATTCACCGTTCAGGTTGGTGAGAATGTCGCTGTTGGCCGGGTTGGTGGCCCAGCCCTGCACGACACCTGGTTGGATGTATCCCAGCGCGTGGTTTCCGTTGAAGGCGAACTGCGAGATGTCAGCCTTCAAGGGATGTCCATTCTGGTCGCCGACCCAGAAGTTTTCGTCGGAATCGACCGCGAAATCGCCGTCGCCTCCGGCGTTTATCCATGATTCATGGATGAACCGTCGGTTCCCAGATGGGTCGTAGGAGGAGACCCTTCCCGAGAACGCCGTGGTGCCGTAGCCGTCGAGGATCCAGATGTCACCCGTGAAGGGGCTCACGGTCATCCTGATCAGGTACGGGATCGTCAGCGTCCCGCCCGTGCCAAAGCCGGCGATGAGCTGGCCGTCGCTGTCGAACTTCGAGACCGTCCCGGGGCCGCCGTTCGTGACCCCTTCGGCGACGTAAACCGAGCCCTTGGATGGACTGTCGGAGTTGTCGACCGCGATCGCGGAGGGGTTGGTGAAATTGGGAAAGTCGGATAGGTCTTCTCCGGGTCGGCAGGTGTCGCCCGGATCAACCGGGCATTTGTCGCCGCCGCTCGTTTCGTTCACCCCGTCCCCGAACATGAAGAGGAGGTTTCCTTCCGAGTCGAACTTCTCGACTCGACGGTTCCCCTGGTCCGCGACGTAGAAGTCGTGCGTCGCTTCATCCACCGCCACGCCGACCGCTTGTCCGATCACGCCTTCGTCGTTGAAGATCGTTTCGTATTCCGGCGTCGTGAAGGCGGCGCTCGCCGTCCCGGCGGCCAGAAGGCCGAAGGTGGCGGTGGCGGCCAGTCCGGCCAGGGCCCACCTGAGTCTCCGCGCATTCACCGGGCGCTCCCCTTGTGCCGGCTGTGGACATGGCCACGGTGGCGATTGCGTTTGACGCAGCGGCCGTTCCTGCGGACCTTCCCCTTTGCGCACTTCCTGACGCCAGATTCGGTCGGGATGGCCAGAGCCGGGCAGAGCGCTTCGTTCGTGTCACAGGTGTCCTCGAGGGTCCGCAGGGTCCGGTCTGCCCCATAGGCGGTTCCGCCTGAGTTCGTCGCGCTGAAGCGGAAGTGGTAGGTCGTGCCAGGGAGAAGGCCATCCAGGTCGACGCCTACCGGAACCGGCGCATCGCCGTTGCCGACGACGCTCGGCGCGCACGGCTGCGCGGCGCCATAGTCCGGGCCCGTCCCGTATTCGACGACGCACCTGCTCACCGACGCAGCGTTGGGGTCGACCGTGCCGTGCACCGCCGCCACATGCTGGCCGACGAAGGTGGCGGTCGGTTCGGTGACGACGTCAGGAGCGTCGTGGGCAAACGTCGCGGTGACGGTCGTCGTCGCTTCTCCCACCTCGACCTCGCAGGCGTCGGTGCCCGAGCAGCCGGCGCCCGACCACCCGCTGAACGTGGAATGGCCCGAGGGGACGGCCGACAGGGTCACCGATTCGCCATCGGTGAAGAACCCCACGCATTCGGCTCCGCAGTCGACCCCGCTGGGCTGGCTGACGACGCCGCCCGCGCCGCTTCCGGCCTTCTTGACGCTGATCGCATGCTGGGCTGTGAAGTGGGCTGTGACCTGGGGTGTGCCTTCGACGACGACGTGGCACGGGCCCGTCTGATTGGTGCAGTCGCCCGACCAGCCCGTGAAGGTTGAGTGGCCGGTCGGGGTTGCGACCAGTTCGATCTCCGACCCCTCGTCATACGGGCCCGAGCAGGTGCCGCCATCACCGCAGTCCTGGATCGCGCCGAGAAGGTCGGCGTCGCTGACCGAACCGGACCCCGTGCCCCCTGTCGCGGCGGTGACCGTGCGCTGCAGCCGCGTGAAGTTCGCGAAGACCTTCCGGTTTGCGCCGGTCACTTCGACGCTGCATTCATCCCCCGCAACGTTGACGTCGTCGCAGCCGGTCCAACCGTCGACCGTCGAGTGAGGTTGGGGCGTCGCCTTGAGAACGATGGTGGAGGGCGGGTAGTAGCCGGCACACTGGCCGTTGTCGCCGCAGCCTTCGAGCGGCGGGCTGTCAGCGGTCACCGCGCCGAGCCCGGTCCCGGTGGGTTCGACTTCGACGCGGTAGGCGCGTTCGCCTGCGAAGATCGCGATGCGGCCGTTGGGAGTGTCCGACACATAGGCCGTGCCGCTCACCTCGTCGACCGCGACGCCGCGGGCTTCGGTCACATCACCGGCGCCGAACCGGTCGAACAGGATCCCGTCGTCGCTGATCGCCGTCACGACCCCACCTTCGGAGAGGTAGACGTCGTCGCTCGAGGGGTCGAGGGTCAGCGCGTAGGTTGCGTCCCTGAGGACACTCGACGGTGGGACCCTGATCACCGGCCCGTCGGGCTCGAAGACGTTGTACTTGGTGCCGGTCGAGGCGCGGGCGATGCCGCAGATCGGGCCTTCGTATGCGCCCCCGAGGAAGTCGGCGTCGGTCACCGGGTCGTCGTGGGCGTAGTCCCAGATCCCGGAGTAGTGCTGGGCTACATGGACCCCGCCGGAGGCATCGGTGGTGACACCGCAGATGTAGTCTTCGCCCTGCGGGTGCAGTTCGGTGTTGAGGTTGCCTTCGGAGTCGTAGCCGAGCGTCGCCCCGACGCCGTTTCGAAGCGGGGAGTTGATGTAGATCTCCCCCTCGGTCGAGGTGCCTGAGTTGTCGATCGCGACCTGCGCCGCCGAGGGGCTTTCACGGAATTCGAGCCCGCACAGTTGGTTGGTCCCGGTCGCCGGGAAATCGTGCGGTTCCAGAGCTTCGGGGCCACCACGTTCCCCGTAGAAGCGGGAGACGCAGCCGTCGCCCCGTTCGAGGACATAGAGGTCGCCGGTGTTCTGATCGACCGCGAGGGCTTCTGGAATCGCCAGCGAGCCCCCGCCGAAGTAGGAATCGAAGCTGTGGAACAGAGCGGCCTCGCCGGCCGCGGGACTGATCGCGGCGCCGGCGAGGGCCAGACACACGGTCCCGAACAAGGCGGCAATTTTCCTCGGCCGCCTTCTCCCGGCGACGCAGTTTGGACTCCCCACGGGGCGCATCACGCTTCCCGCATCCCACTTCCCTCTCGTCCCTGTGGCTCCCCTGCCCAAACCCCAACCCGGTGCCCTGGCCTCGGCGGAACCTCAAATTATTTAAACCATTAGGAACACGCCACTTCCCTTGCGGGAACGTCCCGTTCTCCCTTGGCGGGGGCAATTTGAACAGATACGGACCAGCCTGTCAAGAAACATTCTCGTGACGGAACTGGGGGATCATGTGCCGATCACCTCATCTGATCCCGGTTTTTCGCAGGTTCTTCCGGAGGGGGAGAGGTTGGTAACCCAGCATCGATCCGAAGCTCTTTGGGCCGGCTCCGTACCGTCGAATTTCGGCGCCGACACCGCGAAAGAGGTCATCGTCATACCAATCGCGTCGAGGAGGGAACCCTGATCGCGAAGCGGAGCGCTCGGTGCGCGCCGGCTATGGCAGTTTCATCTTCAGCGTTGCCTTGAGCTTCTGCGTGCTCGCGGCCCCACCGGTGGGGGTGAAGCTCAGCAAGGCCTTGATCTTGAGGCTGCCCTTCTTCCCGAGCACCTTCCTGCCGGCGGCGGTCGGTCTCAGCGGGACCTTAACCCGGCCGGCCGCTTTCGAGTTCACCGTCGCCGGCCTGACGAATTTCGCCTTCCTCTTGCTCGTGGTCGCCTTTTTCGTCGCGGCGGCGTCGGTCAGGGTCAGGACTCCCGCCCCGGGGACGGTCACCGTCAGGGTCCCGGTTCCCTTCGATTTGTTGAGCTTCAGCTTGCCTTTTTTGAAGACGTTGTCGGGCGGTGTGCTGGTGATCGAGACGCCGTCGACCCCGGCGTTGAAGACGTTGTCTGCTACCGCGTTGGCGATCCGCAGCCGCACCGTCTGACCGGCGAACGGGGTCAGGTTTGCGCTGAGCTGGGTCGGCGCCATCGATTCCGGGTCCCCGTTCTTGCTCGCGAACAGGGTGGTGAGGATGTCGCTCGGGTTCAGGGAATCGATCGGAGCGGTCGGCTTCATCACGTCGACGCGGACCTGCTGGTTGACCGGTTCCGGTTCTTCTCCGATGATGATGATTCTCGGCCCGCCCGATGAAAGCGTGTCGGGGCTCGGGACGAAGATCGGATCGAGCGAGTTGTAGTAGAAGGTCATCGTCAGTTGGTGGGTCCAGTACGGCTCGAGCGCGATGTCCTGGTAGAGGATCGCCGTGTCCGGGTCTTCCTCGTCGCTGACCGCGGCCCAACTGCCCTGGGGCGGCGCGAAGAAGGGTGGGAACCTGGGCGAGAGAAGCGGTTCGGCGGCGGGAACGATCGGTTTGATCGGTTCGATGATGATGATTTCGCCTTCTTCTTCTTCTTTTTCCTTTTTTTTCTGGAGCGGGGGTTTCGTGCCCGTGTAGGCGAACCAGTTCCCATCGGCAGAGCTGTTGTAGACCTGCCAGCCGCTGAGGTTGCCGGCCTCGAAGTCGCCGTTGGCGACAGTGGCCGCCGGGGCCGCCGGGGCGATCAGCAGCAGCAGGGTGGCGGCAACCGACGTCAGAGCCACACCGCCAAACATCTTCCGGTTGGTAATCACGCGATCTCCTTTGGTGGCAGGCGCCGCCCCGTTGCGCCGCAACCTATCGCGTCCGTTCAGAGGCGAACGAGATTTTCCGCACGGATCCCGCGCGTCACACCGCGGAAGTCGACGACCAGCGGGGCGCTCGCGACGACCTCCTCGTAGTCGAGCTCGGGGTGAGCGGTGACGATCGCCGCCGCGTCGGCGGACTCCAGCGCCGACGACAGATCGACCGATGCCAGCTGGAACTCCGGCAGCTCGGGGACGTGCGGGTCGTGGTAGGAGACCTCGGCGCCGAGCTCGCGCAGCAGTCGGATGATCTGGAGCGCCGGCGATTCGCGGGTGTCGCCGACCCCCGTCTTGTAGGAGACGCCGAGGACGAGGACACCGGCGCCGTGGACGGCCCTGCCGGCGTCGTTGAGGGCGCGGGCGATGAGGTCGACGCAGTAGGCGGGCTGGGCGCGGTTGACCTTGCCGGCGAGCTCGATGAACTCGGGGTAGAAGTCATGTTCGCGGGCCTTGAAGGCGAGGTAGAAGGGGTCGACCGGGAGGCAGTGGCCCCCCATCCCCGGCCCGGGGTCGAAGCGCATGAACCCGAACGGCTTGCTCGAGGCGGCGTCGATCACCTCCCAGACGTCGATCCCGAGCCGGTCGCAGAGCTGGGAGAGCTCGTTGACGAGGGCGATGTTGACCGAGCGGAAGATGTTCTCGAGGAGCTTTGCCAGCTCGGCCGCCTCCGGGGTCGAGAGGACGACGACCTCATCGCAGATCACGGAGTAGAGCTCGCGGGCGCGCTCGGCGCAGGCCTCGGTCACGCCGCCGACGAGCTTCGGCGTCGTCCTGATCGTGTAGTCGGTGCGGCCGGGGTCGATCCGCTCAGGCGAGAAGGCGAGGTGGAATTCCTCGCCGGCCGACATCCCCGACTCCTCGAGGATGGGCAGCAGGCGCTCGCGGGTGGTGCCCGGGTAGGTCGTCGACTCGAGCACCACCAGCTGGCCCGGCTGCAGCACCTTGGCGAGCGCGTTCGAGGCGTCGATCAGGTAGGTGAGGTCCGGTTCGCGCGAGCTGGTGAGCGGGGTCGGGACGCAGACGATCAGCGCCTCGCAGGGCTCGAGCCGCGCGTACTCGGTCGTCGCCTCGAGCCGGCCGGAGAGCGGCGCCAGCAGGTCGTCGGGAATGTCCTCGACGTAGCTGCGTCCGGCGCCGAGCGCCTCGATCTTGCGCGGGTCGGAGTCGAGCCCGACCACCTCGTGGCCGGCCTCGGCGAAGGCGACGGCGAGAGGCAGCCCGACGTAACCGAGGCCGACGATCCCGATCTTCATCGGACGATTTTCGCGCTCCACTCGCTGGGCGAAAAAGGAGATATGCACGCTCGCTCGCTCCGCACTCACGGCAAGTGTAGGCCGCGGCCAAGCCGTTGCAGCGCCCCCGGGACTGCCCTAGGCTGAACCGGATGGATTCTCCCTCCGCCCCGAGTGGACGCCACGGGCTGCCTGAGGCCTACGCCGTCCGCTCGCAGCGCGAGCGGGTGCGCGAGGCGATGGTCCGGGTCGCCGCGGCGAAAGGGTACGAGGCGGCGACCGTCACCGACGTGATCGAGGTCGCAGGGGTTTCGCGCGAGACCTTCCACGAAATGTTCGCCGACAAGGAGGACTGCTTCCTCGAGGCCTACGACGCCGTCATCGACGTCCTCGTCGCCCACGTCACCAGCGCCTACGAGGCGGCGGCCGGCGAGCCCTGGCCGGACCGGATGACGGCGGCGCTGCGGGCCCTGGTTTCGCTGCTGGCCGCCGAGTCCGACATCGCGCGGATGGCGATGGTCGAGGTGACCGCCGTCGGCGAGAGCGCGCGGGAGCGCTACCGCGCCGCCCTGACCCGCTTCTCGCGCCTGCTCGAGGAAGGCCGTGAGTACGCCGCCGAAGGCGACACCCTGCCGCCGGACACCGCCCGTTTCGCGATCGGCGGGGCGACCTCGTTGATATTCGACGAGATCCGCGCCGGCCGCGGACCGGAGCTCGAACGAATCCTGCCCGACCTCGTCTTCGCGGTGCTGATGCCCTACCTCGGCCCCGAAGCCGCCGAGGACGGGATGCGGCGCGTCGCCGCCGGTCAGGGCTCCGCTTAGACGCCCTCTCCGCCGCGGCCCTCGCCGGCCGCGAACCGAGCAGCGCCGCGTGCCGCCACCTCGAGGACCTCGCGGCCGACGCGGTGCTCGAGCGCGAGCCCCTGCTCGAGCGGCAATCCGGCACCCTCGATGGTCGCCCGGCGGTCGGCCAGCATCGTCTCCTGCGGAAAGGAGGCGATCTTCTCGGCAAGCTCGAGCGACCGCTCGATGTGGCCGCCGGGGGCGACGACCTCGTTGACGAGGCCGACCCTGTGGGCCTCCTCCGCCTCGACCGGGCGGCCGGTGAGGATCAGCTCGAGCGCGCGGCCCATCCCGACCACGAGCGGCAGCCGCTGGGTGCCGCCGTCGACGAGGGGGACCCCCCAGCGGCGCTCGAAGAGCCCGAAGGTCGAGCCGGGGGTCGCGATCCGCAGGTCGCACCACAGCGCCAGCTCGACCCCACCCGCGAGGCACCAGCCGTCGACAGCGGCGATCGCCGGCTTCGACGGCGTCACCCGGGTCGACCCCATCGGGCCCTCGGGATGGTCGACGTCGAGATCGAGTGCCTTGAGGTCGGCACCGGCGCAGAACGCGTGGCCGCCGGCGCCGGTTAGAACCAGCACCCGCGCGTCGGGATCGGCCTCGAAGTCGCGCAGGCCCTGGCGGAGCAGGTCGGCTGTCGCGGCGTCGACCGCGTTCCGGCGCTCGGGCCGGTCGATCGTCAGCAGCGCGGCGGCGCCGACCCGCTCGTAGCGAACTGTCTCAGTCTCAGCCACGGCGGTAAGAGTAGGGAGCGGGCGGGCTAGCTGCGGCGGAATCTCTCGGGGTCTCGCCGAAGCACCCGGCTCCCAGGTTGCGCCCCGGTCGCACGGCTCGGAGGGCAGGCGGTTCCAAGCCGCCGGCAACGCTAGGGACCGCCTCGGACATCTCCCCACCGAATCCGAGCAAGAAAAAACGACCAGCGGTGGCGTTCGAAGCCTGCCCCGCGCGTAGCCTTCGCGCGTAGAAGCTTGCTCCCGCCACCTTCGAGATGGTGTCCCACTTGGCTTTGTGGGGCCTCTCTCTGCCAGTCGCAAGGCGAACCTAGCGCGCCGGCTGCCGGAACGCCAGTCCTGTCAGTCGGCAACCCCGCAAACTCCGAAGAAATGTGGCCTCTCGACCCCGGTCGACCAGTTGTCCAGCGAGAACCTGGTCCTTGTCGAGCGCGGCTGCGTCGGAAACGGCCGGCCGGCCGGCGCGGCTGCACTTCACGCGTCCAGGCCGCCTATTGCATACCCTGGACCGGTGCGTATCGACAAGATCATCGAGGCGAAAACGCCGGTGTTCTCGGTCGAGTTCTTCCCGCCGAAGACCGAGGAGGCGACCGCGCAGCTGTTTGCGACCGCGCTGTCGCTGCGCGAGTTCCGGCCCGATTTCGTCTCGGTCACCTACGGCGCCGGCGGCTCCACCCGCGACGGCACGGTCGAGATCACCAGGGCGCTCAAGGACGATCTCGGACTCGAAGCGATGGCTCATCTCAGCTGCGTCGGCGAGACGACCGAGGGCCTCGGGGCGACACTCGACCGGATCGCCGAGTCGGGAATCGAGAACGTGTTCGCGCTGCGCGGAGACCCGCCCCGCGGCGAGGAGGACTTCGTCCAGCCCGAGGGAGGGCTCGGCAGCGCCGCTGAGCTCGCCGAGTTCATCTCCGGCGGCTGGGACTTCACCATCGGAGGCGCCTGCTTCCCCGAGGTGCACCCCGAGGCGCCGGACCTCGAGACCGACCTCCGCTACCTGAAGACCAAGGTCGACGCCGGCGCCTCGTTCCTGATCACCCAGCTGTTCTTCGACAACAACGTCTACTTCGACTTCGTCGACGCCGCCCGCGAGGCGGGGATCGAGGCGCCGATCCTCCCCGGCGTCATCCCGGTCGCCAGCTTCGCCCAGACGAAGCGGATCTGCCACCTCTGCGACGCCTCGATCCCGCCCCCGCTCGAGGAGGCGTTCGCCGCCGCCGCGGGCGACGAGGAGGCCGAGTTCGAGCTCGGTGTCGCCTACGCCTCCCAGCAGTGCGCCGAGCTGCTGCTCGGCGGCGCGCCCGGTATCCACTTCTACGCCCTGAACCGGGCGCCGGCGACGCGGGCCGTGCTCGGGGCGCTGCACGCGGCGCGGCCCTGGGAGCGCGCCGGCGCGGCGGCCGGGGCCGCCCCAGCGGGCGACTGATCTACACTCCGCCGACGAAATCGTGGCCAATCGCAGGGAGGAAGAGCGGGAACGGCTCCGCCAGGTGCGTGAGCAGCGGCAGTCGTCGCGGGCAAAACAGAGCCAGCGGCGGCTGATGCTCGCCTACGCCGGGGCGGGCCTGATCGGCCTCCTCGTCGTGGCGGGGATCGTCGTCCTGATTGTCAGCTCCGGCGGCGGTGGCGGCGCGAGCACGGCCGCGGCGCACATCTCTCAGGGGAGCGGCAGCACCAACGGGATCCAGCCCGACGATAGGACCGGCATACCGCCACCCCCGACCAAAGTGACGAACCTGAAGGTGGCCGCGAAGAAGGCAGGGTGCGACCTGCGGCTCCACCTCAAGGAAGAGGGTCACATACACATCCCCCCCGGGTCGCCTGCCCCGAACTACGGAACCGACCCGCCGACCTCGGGCAACCACGTCGAACCGCCGTATCAGCAGGCCGACGGCGCCTACGCCGAAATGCCCGCCGAAATCGACTTCCTTCACTCGATTGAGCACGGGCGGTTGGAGATCCAGTACAGCCCCGAACTGCCCGAAAAACAGCAGCAGGAACTGAAGGGGCTCTACGACACGATGTACGGCGGGGCACTGCTGTTCCCGAACGAAAACATGCACTACAAGGTCGCTGCGACGGCCTGGAGGCACCTCCTCGGCTGCCCCGAGTACAAGGGCTCGATCACCGACGACGCGATCCGCGCCTTCGGCAAGGCGACCTGGGGCAAGGACGGGCGCGAGCCGGTCAACGCCTTCCCGCTCGAGACCGGCCCGACCCCGGCCGAACCGTCGGAACCGAGCTGAGCCGCTCCTAGCGGGGTGCCCGGTAGGCCGGGAAGAAACGCCCCCCGCCGCGGCCGCCGCTGAGATCGGCGTAGGCGCGCGGGTCGCAGACGATCTCCGAGCTGTGCCAGGGCTGCTCGCGGTTGGCGAACCCGCGCTTGAACTCCTCGAGCCGGTCGCCACGGGTGATCCCGCCGCCGAGGTTGAGCGGCAGCTCGCGCTCGCCGGCGAGCTCGACGAGCGCGGCGACCACGTTCTTCATCGGCGAGTCGCGCAGGTTCGCGTCGGTGCTACCGCTCAGGTAGTAGTGGAGGAAGCCATCGCTCTCGACGGTCACCGAGCCGGCGGCGATCGAGCCATCCGGCGCGGCGGCGAGGGCCAGCCAGGCGCGGTCCGCCGCGAGGATACGGTCGAAGTAGGCGGCCCCGAAGAAGTAGCGCCGGTCGGCGTTGGCGCGGAGCATCGTCTGCTCGTAGGCGGCGAGGAACCCCGCGCGGTCCTCGGGGGCGGTCTCGGGACCGGGGACGATCCGGACCTCGTAACCCTGGCGCCGGTTGCGGTTGACCTGGTTGCGGTCGCTCGACCTGCTCTTCGCGGGCTCGGCCGGGTCGGCGATCTGGACGATGTTGCGCTCGCTGGCGGCGCCCAGCGGTGGCTCGCCGAGGGTGTGGCGGAGGAAGATCGCGACGAGGCCGGTCGGGGCGAAGTCGATCGAGGCGGGGTCAAGCGGCGGCGGATCCGAGATCGACCCATCTCCAGTCCGGTCAAGATCGGATACGAGGCCCGGATAGCCGTACGGTGAGGTCGCGTCGAGGCGGTCGCTCCCGGGGATCTCGCGGACGACGAGGGGAGTGACGAGCCGGCGCTCTCCGGCGTCGATTCTGAGGGTGTGGGTGACGCCCTCGGCGTCGAGGAACGGGCGCGAGCGGAAGAACTCCTCGCCGGCCGCCGCCTCGCCGCGGTCGGCGATCAGCTCGGCGCTCCCGTTCACCGCACCGTTTCGCGCTTCGCTCGCGGCGCGAAGAACCAGATGTGCCTTGCTCGCTCCGCGCTCATGGCAACAGGTCCGCGGCGGCGGCACGGAACTCGTCCGGGAGGACCCCCCAGACCTCGCAATCCACGGCCGTCCCGTCCCTCCGCCGCAGGTGCCCCCGCATCGTCCCCTCGTGTCGCCAACCGAGGCTTGTCACCACCCGCTTGGCGGCGTCGTTGTGGGCCGGGATCCGCCCGTACACACGGTGGGCGCCGAACTCGTCGAACGCCCTGGCGATCGTCAGCGCCTCGGCCCGGCGGCCCACCCCCCTGCCCCGCACCTCGTCGCCGATCAGCGCTCCGAGCTCGGGCGCGGTCTGGCGGAAGAGGCCGTAGAGGGCGGTGAACCCGACCGGCTCCCCGTGGCCCTCGACGAGGATCGCGTACTTGCGGTCCTCGCCGCCGTCGTCCATCGCCCGTGCCACCCACCCCTCGGCGTCGCTCTCCGAGAAGCCGTCGCGCTGCTCCATCAGCGTCCTCGTCGCCGCCGGGTTGTTGAACCAGCGGTGGACGGCGCCGGCGTCGCCGGGCTCGAACCGCCGCAGGCTGACCTCGGGTCGCGCTTCCATCAGCCGGAAACCCTAGTCGGGAGAGAGGCCGTGGCCCGTCACCAGCAGCCACGCGGTCCTCGCCAGGATCCGGAGGTCGAGTGCGGCGCTGCGGCGTTCCACGTACTCGATGTCGAGCTCGATCCGCTCCTCCCAGGGGATCCCGGCGCGGCCCTGGACCTGGGCCCAGCCCGTGATCCCCGGCCGCACCTCGTGGCGGCGACGCTGGCGCGGCGTGTAGTCGTCGACCTGGGCCGGAATCGTCGGTCGCGGGCCGACGATCGCCATCTCGCCGCGCAGCACGTTGACGAGGTTCGGGACCTCGTCGAGCGAGGTGCGGCGGAGGAACCGCCCGAACCGCGTCACCCGCGGGTCATCGCGGGTGACCACGGTCCCGTACCCGACCGGGTCCGATCCCTCGACCATCGTCCGCAGCTTCAGCATCTCGAACTCGCGACCGCCGAGTCCGACCCGGCGCTGGCGGTAGAGGACCGGGCCGCGGCTGCCGACCCTGATCGCGATCGCCGCCAGCAACAGCAGCGGCGAGAGAACGACCAGGGTCAGCCCCGAGACGGCGAGGTCGAACGCGCGGGGCACGGCTACCGCGTTCCCTCGGCCTTCTCCCAGGTGCCGGGCGAGCCGTGGAGGAGGCGGTCCCAGAGCCCGGCGGCGATCGAGGCCGTGGTCAGCACGTAGTAGCGGGCGATCCGGAACGGCGCCTGTGGCACGATCCAGCCGCAGAGTGCGGCGAGCAGGAAGCAGAGCTGGAAGGTGAAGGTCAGCGAGTAGACCCAGCCGTCGCCGAGCAGGGCCGCGTTGGCGACGAGGGCGACGAGGTGGAGGAACGGCGTCAGGTAGCGCAGCAGGCGGTGGGAGAGGAGCTCGAACCAGTAGAGGAGCGGGTAGCCGAGCGGCGACAGCATCCCTTCGCCGACGACGATGTCCCAGAGGCCGACCATCATCCTCCGTTTGCGGGCGAACTCGCCCTCGATCGTCGGCACCATCTTCTCCTCGGCGGCGGCCGCCGGCGAGTAGCGCGAGCGCAGTCCGCGCTTGGCGAGCAGGAACGGGAACGAGAGGTCGTGGCTGGCGGCCGGCGGCAGGGCGAGGTAGGCGTCGCGGGCCACGGCGTAGATCGCGCCGTTGCCGGCGGTTACCCCGGCCAGCCTCGACTCCATCCCGCGCACCTCCATCTCGTAGCGCCAGTAGGCGCCCTCGAGGTTGTCGCCCTCGGGCGACAGGAACCGGACCTGCCCGCAGACGTAGCCGACCCTGGGGTCGGCGAACGGCGCGACGAGGGCGCGGAGGGCGGCGGGGGACCAGGCGCTGTTGGCGTCGGAGAAGGCGAGGACCTCGCCCTCGGCCTGCTCGGCGGCGGCGTTCTGGGCCGCGGTCTTGCCGCCGCGGGGCAGCTCGAGGACGAGGTCGGCGCCGGCCTCGCGCGCGCGCTCGGCGGTCGCGTCGTCGGATCCGTCGGAGGCGACGATCAGCTCGAGCCGATCGCGCGGGTACTCGAGGGCGAGCGCGTTCGCGACCTTGGCCTCGATCACGTCCTCCTCGTCGTGTGCGGCGACGATCAGCGAGACCTTCGGCAGCGGGTCGAGCTCCTCGTAGCGCGGCTCCTTTCG
>DASXBC010000016.1:0-3168 GCA_036406355.1 Solirubrobacterales bacterium
ACGACGAGGATCCGCTGACCGCCTGGAAGCGCGCCTCGGCGGAGACCGAACGACTGGCGGAGTGGATCCAGGGGCACGAGGAGGTGCGCGTCGTCGCACCGGGGACCGACATCAGGCTCGGTGTCGCCGGGCGCACCTTCATCCCCTGCGACGGGCGTCACAACATGCCCGACGGCGAGTTCTTCACCGGGCCGGTCGAGGACTCGGTCGAGGGCGAGGTCACCTTCCACCTGCCGGCGACGATCGGCGGCCGCGAGGTCGCCGGCGTGCAGCTGAAGTTCGAGTCCGGAAAGGTCGTCGACGCGAGCGCCGAGCGCGGCGAGGAGTACCTGGTCAATCTGCTCGACACCGACGAGGGCGCCCGCCGCCTCGGCGAGCTAGGGATCGGGACCAATTACGCGATCGACCGCGGCACCCGCGAGGTCTTGCTCGACGAGAAGATCGGCGGCACGGTCCACATGGCCGTCGGCAAGAGCTATCCGGAGTCGGGCGGGGTGAACGAGTCCGCGGTCCACACCGACCTCGTCTGCGACCTCCGCCTCGGCGGCAGGCTCGTCGTCGACGGCGAGGACTTCCAGGTCGACGGAAAGTTCGTCGTCTGACCAAGAGGCTCGCCGCCGAGACTGCATTTGGGCTGTCTATCGGTGCCCAAATGCAGTCTCGATAGCTACTGGCTTGGGATCGGCGAGCCGGCGATGAGGAAGAACCAGCCGGTGAAGACAATCAGGGCGAGGATGACCGAGCCCATCATCGTCGCCTCGACGACCGTCGTGGTGCCGATCGGCGCGGTGTCGTCGCGCATGCTCTTGAGCCAGTTCGGCCGCATCGGCGCGAGGCGGTTGGTGCCGGTGATCCGCACGTAGAGGTCGTTCAGTTTCCCGATCAGCCAGGCGTCGCCGAGGGTCGTGAAAAGGATCCCGATCGCGACCACCGCGTAGGGGCCCTCGGCGGGGAACTGGGTTTCGGAGACCTTCGAGCCGATCCAGATCCAGCCCAGCGGAATCGCGGTCCAGAGGCCGAGCGCGGCGACCAGCATCAGGATGAAGACCAGGCTCGCGGCGATTCCCCGGGCCGCGCTGACGTGATGGTGGCCATGGGTGACCGATTCCGAGGACATCCCATTCATAGAATAGGCGCATGTCCGGGCATTCGAAATGGTCTTCGATCAAACACAAGAAGGCCGCGACAGACGCCAAACGGGGAAAGATGTTCACGAAGCTGGCCCGCGCGATCACCGTCGCTGCCCGCGACGGCGGCGGAGACCCCGACGGGAACCCGGCGCTGGCGACCGCTGTCCAGAAGGCCCGCGACGCCTCGATGCCGAAGGAAAACATCCAACGGGCGATCGACCGCGGGACGGGAGCCGGCGCCGACGCCGCGGCGATCGAGCACGTCGTCTTCGAGGGCTACGGCCCCGGCGGCGCGGCGATCCTGGTCGAAGCGCTGACCGACAACCGCAATCGCACCAGCGCCGACGTTCGCTTCGCGTTCAACAAACACAACGGCAGCCTCGGCGAGCCCGGCTCGGTCGCCTGGATCTTCGAGAAACGCGGGGTGATCGCCGTCGACGGCGGCCGCTACGGCGAAGACGACCTGATGCCCGCGATCGACGCCGGGGCCGAGGACGTGAGCGATGAGGGCGACCTGCTGCGGGTCCTCAGCGAGCCGGCCGACCTGTCGACGGTGCGCGAGGCGCTCGAGTCGGCCGGAGTGGAGGTCGAGTCCGCCGACATCGCGATGGAGCCGAAGAGCACGGTCGAGGTGAAGGGAAACGACGCCAGGTCCCTGCTGGGCCTGATCGAGACGCTCGAAGAGCACGACGACGTCGACAGCGTCCACGCCAACTTCGACATCCCCGAGAGCGTTCTCGAGCAGCTCGCCGCCGCATAGCCGCGCTGGGACGGAAGGCGCAGCAGGGGGCGGATGGATGAAGGCATCCGAGGCTCTTCCCAGAATCAGATCCCATGCAAGTGGTGATCGGGGTTGACCCCGGCGCAGCCAACCTCGGCTTCGGCTTCGTCCGCGTCGAGGGCAACCGGATGAGCGCGCTCGACGCGGGCGTGGTCGAGACCTCTTCGGAGCTTCCGATCGAGCGCCGCCTCGAGCACATCCACGCCGAGTTGGCGAAGCTGATCGAGTGGCACGAGCCGACCGCGCTCGCGATCGAGGACCTCTACTTCGGTAAGAACGTGCGCTCGGCGATGGCCGTCGGACAGGCGAGCGGGATCGCGATGCTGGCCGCGTCCCAGCGCGGCATCGCCTGCTCGGCCTACACGCCGCAGGCGATCAAGATGGCCGTCTGCGGCAGCGGCTCGGCGGCCAAGGCGCAGGTCCAGCGGATGGTCGGCACCCTGCTCGGGCTGCCCGAGCCGCCCGCCTCCGATCACGCCGCCGACGCGCTCGCGGTCGCGATCTGCCACGGGGCCGGGGCGGGGCGCCGGGCCGCGGTCGAGGCGGCGGCGGCGCGGGTGATTGGATGATCGCCGCCGTCCGTGGCGAGGTCCTGGTCCGCCGGCCGGACCACGTCGTGATCGAGGCCGGCGGGGTCGGCTACATGCTGACGGTCTCGGCCGAGACCCTGAAGGCGGTCCCCGCGACCGGTCGCGAAGCGTTCCTCCACACCCAGCTGATCCCTCGTGACGACGCGCTCGCGCTCTACGGGTTCGCCTCCGAGGAGGAGCGGGAGCTGTTCGGCGAGCTGGTCTCGGTCAGCGGGGTGGGGCCGAAGGTGGCGATCGCCGCGCTCTCCGGCGGTCCCGCGCGCGAGCTGCTGCGGGCGATCGCGGCCGCTGACGCGAAGCGCTTCCAGGCCGTTCCGGGGATCGGCAAACGGACGGCGGAACGGATCATCGTCGAGCTGCGCGAGAAGGTCGCGGGCGCGCTCGAAGAGGAGATCGCGGTGGGCGAGGTGCCCGCCGACGATCGCTCGCTTGCCCGCGACGGGCTCGTCAACCTCGGCTATGCGCCGCTCGAGGCCGAGCAGCTGCTCGACGGTGTCGAGGGCGGCGACGCCGAGGAGCTGATCGCGGCCGCCCTGCGCCGCGCCGCGGCCGGGAAGGCGGCATGAGCGAGCCAGAGATCAGGATCCACGACGCCCGCGCCGACCTTCCCGACGAGGAGCTCGACCGCTCGCTGCGGCCGCCGACCCTCTCCGACTTCGTCAACCAG
>DASXBC010000017.1:0-7254 GCA_036406355.1 Solirubrobacterales bacterium
CTCCCCGGGCGGGCCCTCGAAGAGCAGCTCGTCATGGATCTGCAGGACGAGGCGGGTCACGCCCCCGGCTTCCCGCAGCGCTCGCTGGCACCGCACCATCGCCACCTTGATGATGTCCGCCGCGGTTCCCTGGATGACCGTGTTGACCGCGAGGCGCTCGCCGAGCCGACGCGTGCTGGGATTGCCCGAGCGCAGCTCCGGGATCGAGCGGCGCCGCCCCATCAGCGTCGTCACGTATCCCTGCTCCTGCGCCTCCTCGATCACCTGCTCGCGGAAGGCGCGCACCGCCGGGAAACGCTCCAGGTAGCGGGCGACGAACTCCTCGCCCTCTTTGCGGGGGATGTTGAGGCGGTCGGCGAGGCCGAACCCGGTCAGCCCGTAGACGATCCCGAAGTTGACCATCTTCGCCTTCGAGCGCTGGCCGACGTCGACCTCGTCGCGGTCGATCCCGAAGACCTCGGCGGCGGTCGCGGCGTGAACGTCTTCGCCGGCGGCGAAGATCTCTTTCAGCACGGCCTCGTCGGCGACATGGGCCAGGACCCGCAGCTCGACCTGGCTGTAGTCGGCGGACAGCAGGCGGGCGCCCTTCTCGGCGACGAAGCAGGCGCGGACGGGGCGGCCGATCTCGGTCCTGATCGGGATGTTCTGCAGGTTGGGGTTGGTGCTCGAGAGGCGGCCGGTCGTCGTCGCCGCCTGGTTGAAGGTGGTGTGAACCCGGCCCGTGTCGGGGTCGATCAGCTCCGGCAGCGAGTCGAGGTAGGTGCTCTTGAGCTTGCTCAGCTCGCGCCAACCCTCGATTTTCTCGACGATCGCGTGCTCGTCGCGAATCTGGGCGAGGACGCGGGCGTCGGTCGAGAAGCCGGTTTTCCCCCTGCGCTTGCGGGTCAGCCCCAGCTTCTCGAAGAGGATCTGCCCGACCTGCTGGGGAGAGCCGATCGTGAACTCCTCCTCGGCGAGATCGAATATCTCGCGTTCGAGGGTCTCGATCCGCTCGCCGAATCCCGCCCCGACCTCAGCCAGGCGCTCGGCATCGAGCTTCAGGCCCTCCCGCTCCATCGCGGCGAGGACGTGAACGAGCGGCAGCTCGACCTCGGTCAGCAGCGACCCCAGCTCGAGCTCCTCGAGGCGGGGGCCCTGGACGTCGGCGAGCGCCGCGACCAGGCGCGCCTCCTCGCCCGGCTCGAGACCGGCCTCGGGCTCCTCGCCGAGGGCCAGCTGGCCGTCCTCCGACTCGCCGCCCGTCGCCTGCTCGGCGGCAACGATGCCGATTCCCGCGTCAGCTGCCAACTCGGTGAGCTCATAGGTGCGGCGCTGGGGCTCGAGCAGATAGGCGGCGAGCATCGTGTCGTGGACGAGCTCGAGCTCGACCCCCTCGCGCGCCGCGGCAGCGAGCAGGCCATGGCGGCCGCCTCCCAGCGACTTCAGGTCGTGGCCGGCGAGCGGACGGCCGGCCAGCGCGACGGCGAGCTCGTCGAGGCTCGATTCGCCACCGAGGATCCGCTCGCCCTGGGCGGCCGCCCAGCGGTCGCCGTCGATCGCCATCGCCGCGCCGCCCTCGGCGAGATCGTCAGCGGTCCCCTCGACGACCTCGATGTCGAGCTCGGTCTCGACCTGGCGGCCCGGCACCCCCTCGTCGTCGGGCAGGCCTTCCTCGAGCCGTTCCATCACCGCCCGCAGCTCGAACTCGCGCATGAACTCGCGCAGGGTGCTGCGGTCGGGGCCGACACCCATCACCTCGCCGAACTCGATCCCGGTCTCGACGTCGAACTGGAGGGTGGCCAGCTCCTTCGAGATGCGGGCGTCGTCGGCGTGCTCGACCAGGTTCTGCTTCCGTTTCGCGCCGGAGACCTTGTCGACGTTGGCGAGAACCTCCTCGAGCGAGCCGAACTCCTGCAGCAGCTGCGCCGCGGTCTTGTCGCCGATCCCGGGGACGCCGGGGATGTTGTCGGAGGTGTCGCCTTTGAGGCCGATCAGGTCGGTGACCAGATTCGGCGGGACGCCGTAGCGCTCGATCACCCCGTCACGGTCGTAGACCTTCGTCTCGGTAACGCCGCGGGAGGTCGTCATCACCCGGATCCCATCGCCGACCAGCTGGTAGACGTCGCGGTCGCCGGAGACGACCATCACGGGGATCCCCTCCTCCTGGGCGCGGCGGGCGAGGGTGCCGATCACGTCGTCGGCCTCGTAGCCCTCGACCCTGACGTTGGTGTAGCCGAACGCTTCGACCAGCGGCATCAGGTGCGGCCACTGCTCGCGCAGCAGGTCGGGCCGGGACGGGCGCTGCGCCTTGTAGAGGTCGTACGTCTTCTCGCGCCCGGACATCCCCGCGTCCCAGGCGGCGATCAGTCCCGCCGGCCTATGGTCGACGACGATTTTCCCCAGCATCGACGCGAGCCCGTAGATCGCGTTCGTCGGCCTCCCGTCGGCGGTGGCGATCGACTCCGGCAGCGCGAAGAACGCCCGGTAGGCGAGTGAGTTCCCGTCGAGGAGGAAGAGCTCGTTCCCGTTTTTCGCGGCGTCGTCGGCCATTGCGGCCAACTCTAAGGCGCGGTCAGTGCGCGCAGCCTCCCGGGATGCCCCCCGACCCAGGCCTAAGGACATTGCGGCGCCCGTGGATAAATTCGGTAAACGCCCCGCCCTCGGTAAGCGAAACTCCCGGATACCCGTCCGTGCGGTGGCGCGGACCCTGGACGGTTTTGGATGGCGTTGGTCGTGCCGTACTCCGCAAAAACTTGAAGGCGGACGCCTGGAACACCTCCCGTCGCTTCCGAGCCTCTACAGGGCCCCGGCAATCGGTATTGCGGAGCGGCATTCACCGATCCCGACCTGAAATCGGCGTACCCGCCTTCGACCCGAAACGTGAATTCGCCGGTGAAGCGGCCAGCGACTGCCCTGAACCCTTTCCCCGAGCAACCATCCCTGACATGTTTGATCCCGGTCGCTCCGAAGCGGACGTCGACCCGCCCGAAATCGCCAAACTCGGCCTCGATCCGATGGTCGCTCACCCAACCTGAGGTCGCATTGCGCCCGAGGTGAAGCCCCGCCGCCACGCGCCACTACGAAGCGGACGCGATAGCTTCGCGGAGGATTCTCACAACCAGCTCCGGTTCCTCCAACAGCTGCCGCTGGGTCAGCCTGATCACCGAGTAGCCACGATCCCGGAGTCTCAGATCGCGGCCGTGATCCCTCTCGAACGCCGAGCGTCCGCGGTGATACCTGTAGCCGTCCACCTCGACGACGAGCGCTGCATCCGGCCAGAGGAAATCGACCTCCGTTCGCCCGACCCTGACGTTCACTTCGGGCGGCGGCACTCGATGGCGCCGGCACAACCGAAGGAACCTCCACTCCAGCTCGCTTCTGGTCCGATCGCGCTCGGGCACTCCTCCGGTCGCAAGCCCGAGTGCATCCGCCTCTCTGATCGCGCCCCGCAATTCCGATGGCGAGACTCCGGGCGCCCCGGAGGGGCCCGTCCGTCGCAGATCCAGGAGCGTCCGCCTGGGTGCCGTGGTGGGAATCCCCTCATGCAGCGTCACCTCCTCCGGCGCAAGCGAGCGCCGGCGATGTAGCCGGATTCCCCTGTGGGCCGACCGGCCGCCGATTCCCGGAACTGAGACGTGGATCGGTCCGTTGCCGGGCGTCAGCAGCCCCCAATGCTCTGCGGCCGATCGGTGGCTGATCGCCGCACCCCATCGATCCAGCGCGCGTAGCATGGCGCCGCTTTCGAGGCTGGCCCCACGGCCGGCCACCAGCAACGCGGCGACCATCTCGCCCTTTCGCGAGATCCCCGCATGGCCGACGGCGTAGACGCCGCGGTGGATGCGGTGCAGCCGGCCGGCCCTCAGGCGCCGATATATCGCGTCCTTTCGGATTCCGACGCCGATCAGCTGCCGGGTCGAGATGACACCATGCTGGCGGGCTGCGATCTCGGCCGCAGCGGCGTCGGCTGTGACGTGTTTCTCGCGGATACCGCGAGCAAGTCGCCACTCCCCTCCTTCTCTCCCTACTTCGGCGGAAGGGACGTTGCGAAATCGGCGCCGGCATCGACCCAGGCGGCGAGATCCGCGTCGCTCGCCGTGCCCTCACCGTCGACGAAGATCATGTTCCTCGCCGGTTTGCCGGTGAAGTCCATCGGCCGCGTGTGGGGCTCGGCGAGGGCGCGCTCGGCGTCGGCCGGGTCGAGGCGGACCATCAGGTCGTCGCCGACGATGCCGACCGCCATGTTGCCGGCGACCATGAAGGCGATGCCGCCGAACATCCTCCGCTCGGTGATGTCCGAGCGGGGCTCGAGCAGGTCGCGAATCCGGTCTGCGAGGGCTTCGTCGAAGGCCATTGCGTACAGGGTCGCAGAGCCAGGCGGAGCGAATCTGATTCGATAGCCGACGATGGCTGTCAGCGCTCAATACAGCGTCACAATCCGGGTCGAGCTCGATGCGCGTCAGGAGCCGCTCGGGAAATTGACGGCCGCGATCGCCGAGGCCGGCGGACAGCTTCAGGGCGTCGACCTCGTCCCCGGCGCCGGCGGCGAGGGGAAACGGGTGCGCGAGTTCACGATCGACGCCCGCGACCGCGAGCACTGGGAGCGGATCCTGCGCGGAATCGGATCGACCCGGGGGGCCAAGGTCCTCGACTACGTCGACCGCACGATGCAGATGCACCGCGGCGGCAAGATCTCGGTCGAGAACAAGTACCCGCTGAAGACCCGCGACGACCTCTCGATGGCGTACACGCCCGGCGTCGCCCGCGTCTGCGAGGACATTCACGCCGACCGCTCGAAGGCGTTCGAGTACACGATCAAGAAGAACACGGTCGCCGTCGTCTCTGACGGCAGCGCGGTTCTCGGCCTCGGCAACATCGGGCCGGAGGCGGCGATGCCCGTGATGGAGGGCAAGGCGATGCTGTTCAAGGAGTTCGCCGGGGTCGACGCCTTCCCGATCTGCCTCGACACCCAGGACACCGACGAGATCGTCAGGGCGGTCGAGCTGATCGCCCCCACTTTCGGCGGGATCAACCTCGAGGACATTTCGGCGCCGCGCTGCTTCGAGATCGAGGACCGGCTGAAGGAGTCGATCGACATACCCGTCTTCCATGACGACCAGCACGGCACCGCGGTGGTGACGATGGCGGCGCTCTTCAACGCCCTGAAGATCACCGGCAAGCCGATCGAGGAGCTGCGGGTGCTGGTGGTTGGTCTCGGCGCCGCCGGGGTAGCGGTGACGAAGATGATGCTCGCCTCCGGCGTCACCAACATCGTCGGCTGCGACCGCCAGGGCGCGGTATCGACCGCTCGCGAGGACTACGAGTCGGGCCAGATGACCGAGATCAAGCGCTGGTACGCGGAGAACTCCAACCCGGAGCGGATCAGCGGCCAGCCCGACGAGGTGATCGAGGGGATGGACCTCTTCGTCGGCCTCTCCGGGCCGGGGATCATCAAGCCCGAGTCGCTGGAGAAGATGAACGACGACGCGATCGTGTTCGCGATGGCGAACCCGAACCCCGAGGTGATGCCGGAGGATGCCGCGCCGTACGTCCGGATCATGGCCACCGGGCGCTCCGACTACCCGAACCAGATCAACAACGTCCTCGCCTTCCCGGGAATCTTCCGCGGCGCCCTCGACGCCGGCGCCCCGGGCATCACCGAGGAGATGAAGCTGGCCGCCGCAAAGGGGATCGCGATGGCGGTTACCGAGGAGGACCTCTCCGAGGACTACATCATCCCCAGCGTGTTCAACCGCGAAGTCGCGCCGCAGGTCGCGAAAGCCGTCGTCGAGGAGGCCAAGCGCGAGGGAATCGCACGCTTCAGCGAGGAGACCGGTACCTTCTCGACGGTTGACGTGAACTCCTCGTGAGGGTCCTCGTCACCGGTGCAAGCGGTTTCATCGGGTCCGCACTCTGCGACTCGTTGCTAGCCCGGGGCGACACGGTCGTCGCCCTGACCCGCGACCCCCAGCGGGCACGGAGCACAAACCCGACCGTCGTCTGGCACCGTTGGGAGCCGACGCTCGAACGGCCCCCCGCGGACGCCTTCGACGGGGTCGACGCGGTCGTCAATCTCCTCGGCGAGCGGATCGATCAGCGCTGGACCAAAGAGTCCAAACAGCGCATCATGGAGAGCAGGCGAACAGGCACTCACAACCTGGTCGGGACGATCGCGGGCCTCGACCGCAAGCCGGCGGTGCTGGTCAGCCAGGCGGCGATCGGCTTCTACGGCGACCGCGGCGAGGCGATCGTCGACGAGTCCTCGAACCCGGGGGACGGGTTCGACTCCGAAGTGGTCGTCGAGTGGGAGACGGCGGCGCGTGAGGTCGAGCCGACCGGCGTCCGCCTGGTGATCGTCCGCACCGGCCATGTCCTCGATGCCGACGACGGGCTGCTGGCCGAGCTTCTGACGCCATTCCGCCTCGGGGTCGGGGGACCGCTCGCCGGGGGACGGCAGTACATGTCCTGGATCCACATCGCCGACGAGGTCGGGATCCTGCTCTGGGCGATCGACAACGAGAAGGTCAGCGGGGTGATCAACGCGACCGCGCCGCGCCCGGTCAGCAACCGCGAGATGTCGCGTGCGATCGGCCGCGCGGTCAACCGCCCGGCGGTGATGCCGGTCCCCGGCCTGGTCCTCGACCTCAAATTCGGCCGCGAGTTCGGCCAGGTGCTGCGGGGGGGCCAGCGGGTCCTCCCGCGGCGCGCGCTCGATCTCGGCTACGAGTTCCACTACACCGAGATCGACGACGCCCTGGCGGACCTGCTCTAAGCAGCGCCGGAGACCTTTTCGTCGACCACTTCGCGCAGGTTGCCGGCGTCGCCGGCCGCTTCGATCGCGCTCAGAAGCTTCCCCATCGCCGCCCGGCCAGAGGTCCCCGGGACCTGGGCGATTCCGGCCGATTCGAGAATCGTGCTCGAGAACCTCGTCGCCGCCGCGGTCGTCTCGCCGATGTAGCCGACGGTGCTCGAGTCTTCGGTCGCGCGACGCGCGTTGGCGCCGATCGCCGCCAGGTCAGTCCGCCCAGCGGCCCCGACGCCGGCAAGGCACACCGTCCGCACCCTCACCTCTCCGACCCGTGCCCCCCGTCGAGCGATCTCCTGCTTCGCACCGGCGCACAGCGGCGCCGCAACATAAACGCTCACCGTCGCCCCTTCTTCAACCCCTCCCCCACCGCAGCCGGAAAGGGGGATGAGACACAGTGCGACCGAGCCCGCCACCGCCGCTCCAAACCCGCTTCGCGGAGACCGCAATATTCGGCGGCGGCCAGGACGGCG